>VBCP01000153.1:5993-10014 GCA_005888925.1 Betaproteobacteria bacterium
CTTCCTGACCGCGATCTCCTTCAGCCGGTTGAAGAGCTCGCGGTCCTCGACGAACTGGTTGTTCCAGAAGACGTTGCCGTCGCGGTCGACCGCGATGACGATGTTCTCCGGCTTGGTCTGCGTCGGCAGGTTGCGCTCCCGCGGCAGGTCGAGCGTTACGTTCTGCACGACTACAGGGATGGTGATCAGGAAGATGATCAGCAGCACCAGCATCACGTCGACGAGCGGCGTGGTGTTGATCTGCGAGTTCAGATCGTCGTCTTCGGCCTGCCCTATGGTCATCGCCATGTCAGAGCGCCTTGTGCGGGGTGTGGCCGCCGCCGAGGAGCGTCATCTGCACGGCGCTGCCGAAGCGGCGCACCTGCTCCATCGCCACGCGGTTGCGGCGCACGAGCCAGTTGTAGCCGAACACTGCGGGCACCGCCACCGCCAGGCCGAGCGCCGTCATGATCAGCGCTTCGCCGACGGGGCCGGCGACCTTGTCGATCGACGCCTGCCCGGCGATGCCGATCGCGGTCAGCGCATGATAGATGCCCCAGACCGTGCCGAACAGGCCGACGAAGGGCGCGGTCGAGCCCACCGTGGCGAGGAAGGCGAGACCGGTCTGCAGGCGGTTGTTGATCACGTCGATCGCTCGGTCGAGCGACATCGCGAGCCAGGTGTTGAGGTCGAGCTCGCGCTTCGGCATCGCCGAGTGGTCCTTGACCGCGATCGCTCCCTCCTCGGCCATGAAGCGGAAGGCGCTGTCCTCGCGCAGGCTGGCAGCGCCGTCGTGCACGTTCTTCGCCTTCCAGAACTTGGCATCGGCCTCGCGGTGATCCTTCATCAGATGAGCGTGCCGCGCGACACGAAGTCGCCCTGCTTCCACAGCGCCTCGAGGCCGTAGGGCTTCTCGAGCGTCTCTCGCGCCGGCGCGCCCTCGGGGGCGGGCCCCGGGGGCGGCTGCACGGCGGCGGGCGGTGGCGCGGCCACCGGCGGCGGCGCTGCAGGCTTCGCTTCGGCCGGCGGCGGCGCGTCCTTCGGCGCCTGCGCCCGCGCTTCGAGCATCGTGAGGATTGGCGCGCCGAGCATGACCGCCAGCAACAGCGCCGCGACGAGCTGATTCGAGTACGAGCGTGCTTTCTTCATGTCTTTCCCGGTTGGTTATTCGGTCAGGCGCCAGCGATACACCTTGATCAGCGCCGCTCTCATCGGCCTGCCGTCGCTGCCGACGGCGGGCCGGTATCGGCATTCCAGTGCCGACTCCCGCGCAGCCTCGTCCAGACGGCGGTAGCCCGAGGAGCGCTCGATCGTGGCGTCGCTCACCCTGCCGTTCGCCTCGACGTCGACGCGCAGACGCACTTCTCCCTCTTCGCCCGCTCTGCGCCACGCCGGCTGATAAGGCGGTTTTTCGCACGAGCCCTCGACCGTCTGCGGCGGCGTCGCCGCCACGGCCGGTGCCGGCGGCGTCGGCACGAAGACCGGCGGCGGCGCGGCGGGCGGCGGCGTCGGCGCCACCGTGATGGTCGGTGCCGACTGCATGGGCATCTGGATGTTGATCTCCGGCGGCGGGATGAACGGCGGCGGCGGTGTCGAAAGCTTCGGCGGCGGCGGCGGCGGCTTTTCCGCGGGCGGCTTGATCTCCTCGATGATCTTGGTCTCGAGCGGCGGCACGACGATCTCGACGATCTTGCGCGCGAGCCCGTGTATCAGGGCGTAGAGGAGCACGATGTGCAGGGCGACGGTGACCGCCAAGCCGGTCAGCCGCCGGCTCGACGATCGCGGGTGGGCGTAGCTCATCGGAGGCGAAGCTTAGCCTGCGGTGCGTTGCAACAGATGCTGGGTAGGCATCAAAAAAGAGAAAAGGGGCTTGTGGCCCCTTTTCCCCGGTTACAGCCGTTGGATCAGAACTTCATCGTAAGGTTCATGAAGACCAGCCGGCCGAGCGTGTCATACGTCCCCGGGAACGTGTTGCCGTTACCAAAGATGCTCGGGTCCGCCGTGCCGCTGCCGACAATCGGCGGATCCACGTCGAACAGGTTGTTGATGCCCGCGCGCAGCGAGAACGTCTTGTTGATGTTCCAGAGCGCCGCGATGTCGAAGTAGTCCACGGCCTTCAGCTTTTCGTTCGTCGAGAAGGTCGACCCCACGATTCTGAGGAGCGGATCGGAGCTCGTCGCCTCGTATTTCACCTCGCTGATATGCCGCCAGGTGAGCGCCAGGTCGACGTTCCACGGCGTTGCCCAAGTACCGCGGAGCTTCGACTTCCACTCGGGGTTCGGCCCGCCGGTGTTGCTGCACATCGGACCGTACAAGCCCTTGCAGTCGAACTTGCCCGCTCCCTTGACCGGCTCGAACTCCCACTTGTCCAGCCAGGTGACGAGGGCGTTGATGCCGAACCCGCCCATGTTGCCGAGCCGCATGGTGTAGTTGCCCGCAAGGTCAATGCCGCGCACGTTGTAGCCGCCGAAGTTCGTGTTCAACGCGGTGACGCCTGCCGCAGGGTCGAGCCACAGCGTGCCGAACGTGTCCCGATGCACGTTGTTGCAGTTGTGGCCGCTGTTCAGGCAATCCACCAGGATGAAGGCCGGGACCGCGCCGATCGCCTGGTCGATCTTGATGTTCCACCAGTCGATGGACGCGGTGAGGTTCCGCGCCGGCGTCATCACAAGGCCGAGGGTGTAGGTGTCCGCCTTCTCGGGTATGAGGTCCGGGTTTCCGCCTTGCACGTAGTTGTACTGCCCGGCGCTGTTGTCGAGATCGGTTCCGTACAGCGCTGCCGGCAGACCGGTACGCAGGCACTGCGCCAGCGTCGCCTTCGGTGCGCCCTGCGTACCCGAGCACGGGTCGGTGCTCAAGCCGAAGAGGTTGTTACCCTGCGGCTGGAAGAGCTCCTGGATGTTCGCGTGGCGCACGGCGCGCTGGTAGCTCGCGCGTGCCCGGTAATTGCGCACAGGGGCCCATTCGCCACCGAAGCCGTAGGTGTTGGTGCTCTTGCCGGTGCTGTAGTTCGAGCGGCGATAGCTGGCGTTCACGCTCAGCAGGTCGGCGAGCGGCACGCGCTGCGCAATCGGCAGGCGCGCTTCCGTGAACCATTCGTCGACGTCGAGCTTGCCGCTGACGCTGCGTTGCGGTCCTCCCTGCCCCGCGCCGTCGCCGGTTTCGAACGAATTATCGGTCACCAGATCGAGCGTTTCCTTGCGCCGCTCCACGCCGAATGCGAACGCAAGGCCGTCCCGGGCGCGCGGCATCCTCCAGCCGTATTTGCCGAGGTCTGCCTGCGTGGTGGCGCCGATCACGTTCATTCTTGTCGAGCCATTCTGCAACAGCGGCGTGTTCAGGTAATTCAATGCGCCCTGCGTCACGCCGCCGAGTCGCCAGACGTTCCAGGGCACGCAGTTCGGGTCGCTGCCGTCGAGCACGGAGCGGCATACCGGCAGGCCCGTGGCCGGGTCCGTCGTGACGTCCAGTGCCTTGCGGACTTTCGAATTCAGGAAATCGTTGCGGTAGGTGTCCGAGTAAATCACCGTTGCCGTCTGGAAGTACGTGTCGTAGCTCCATACGGGGCTGAGATCGCCCTTCGCGCCCAGCACGGCGCGATACGACGAATGGCGCAGATTGTCGTCACGCCCCGGACCTTCGACGTTGCGCCGGCCAATCAGCAGGGTGGCCGTGTCGGCCGCACCAGCAAACGGAGCACCGCCGTTGTTGGCCGCGATGAGGGCCTTTTCCGCGGCCGAAAGGAGCGGGTTGTCGCCGTGGATCGTTGCCGTATTCCCAAAGAAGAAGCCGCTCGGTGCGATCTGCGCGTCGGTCTTGTTGTCATGGAAACCCAGCTCGGTATACGCGCGCACCTTCGGATGGAGATCCAGGTGCGCGAACGTGTTGAAGCTGATTTGCTCCGAGGGCCGGCGGTAATAGTTGAACGGAGAGAAATTGAACCGGTCGGTAGCACCCGCGGCCGCTCCGCTTCGCCATGCCCGCGTGCCGCCAGCGGCATCCGCTATCGTGAATTGCGCCCCGTTGCCCGAGTCGGTAATGA
>VBCP01000158.1:0-3806 GCA_005888925.1 Betaproteobacteria bacterium
GAGCGAGACGCTACAGCTGAACCTGGAGGCGAGGTGGACGATCTGCGCGGAGAGCCGTGCATGGATACCAAGGCTGCTGGCTACGTTGACTTGACGCGTTTGCATGCAGCCATGGTCGGACACGCCAGCGTTGCTTTGGTTGCGCTTTGCCTGACCGCGGTTACAGATGAAATACGTGCGATGGCGCGCAGCGCCAACTCCTGGGCTTGCTGCCCCACGCGCGGTCGAACTCCGCTATCAGGCGCTTGAGGGCATCGGATCTTTGTCGACGGCAGCGTGACGAAGAAGTCCTGCCGGGCGCGCGAATCACTCCAGGCAGCTAAGTGCGAGAGCGCTTAGCCGCTTTTCGTTGCGGCGCTCGGCGCGTCGAGCGGAGCCTGCAGCACGAGATCCGCGGCGAGCTGCACGTTGCCGCATTGCGCGCACAGCAGCTCGGCCAGATCATCGGAGGGGAGTCGCGCGTCGAGCGGGGACCATTCTTCGGACCCGCACGCACAGGGAACGGCGTGTATACCCACGAGGAACTTCATCGGGCCAAAAGTTACGCTGCCGACGCCTCCGCAGCGCGACGCAGTTACGGCAGGATTGGACTCATGTCCGATGTCATTCGGCGCAACCACTACGATGTTACGGACCGCGTATTCGTGGCCGATCCGCGGGCCGTTTGCGCCGAGATCTGCGGGATTTTGAGTAGTCGCCAGCCCAATACGCGTCTTGCGGCCGTGGAACAGGCATTCGAGGTGTTCAGCCGGCTCTACGCGGGCACGTTGCCCGGCTATGTGGGTTGCGAGACTTGGTATCACGATGCCCAGCACAGTCTCGACTGTGCGCTCGTGATGGCGCGGCTGCTCGACGGTTACGAGCGCAGCGCAGGTCCTGCAGACCACCTGCGCGAAGGCCACGCGGCGCTCGGCATCATCGCCGCGCTGTTTCACGACGCCGGCTACATCCGGATGGACTCCGATCAGGAGCGCCACGGCGCGGAGTTCACCTTGTTCCATGTGCGCCGCAGCGGCGACTTTCTGGGAGCATTTTTGCCCTCGGTGGGCTATGCGCACGAGGCGCCCATGGTCGAGCAGCTGGTGCATTTCACCGGTTACGAGATGGCGCTCGACGACATCCAGGTGCCCGAACCTTTGGATCGGCGCCTCGGTTTCATGCTCGGCACGGCCGACGTGCTCGCGCAGATGTCCGACCGGTGCTACCTGGAGAAGTGCCGGGACTTTCTGTATCCGGAATTCGAGATCTGCGGCCTGGCCGGCAGCGCGCAGCCCGGCGGTGCCACGCCCGTGTATGCCTCGCGTGACGAGCTGCTACGCAAGACCCCGGAGTTCTGCAGAAGCCTGTGGAACGAGCGCCTCGACGGCTACTTTGAAGGCGCCTACCGCTACGCCGCCGGGCACTTCGGCGGGCGCAACCTCTATCTCGAGGTCATCGATGGCCATCTGCGGCACTTGCGCGAGGTGCTGGAAGCCAACGATATGCGCAAAGCTCTGCGGCGCCGCGCGCAATGCATCAACGCCGGCCCGCTGCGCGTTCTACTCGGCCTTGAGCAGATGGACCTGGCCGAAATCCGCAAGAGTTCGCGGCCGCCTCGGTATAAGCCGCCGAAACGCGCCCGCGCAGTGGATCCGCACAGCTATATCCCTACCTAGTGCCGACGGCCTGGATCACCTCGACGAAATCCCGCGTGCGCGTCACCTTGTTGCCCCACGCGCGGTCGAACTCCGCGACCAGTTGCTTGAGCGCATCGGAACCCTGGATGGCCTGTGCGCGCGCCAGGTCGTCGAATTCGTAAAAAGCGTGGTGCACGGACGGGTCGACCGCGCTCCAGCCGCGCCACGCGCGCCGCGCCTTGAATCCCTTGAGCGCATCCGGCAGGTGCTCGTCCTGGTACCAGCGGTCGAAGTCTTTCTTCACGGAAGCATCCATAACCTGGGCACGCACCATGAAATATGCGGTCATTGCGCTCCTCCCTCAGGATCTATTTCAACGAAGCGGCGGCACTCTCCACGCCGCATGCTCTCAGATCAGCCTGCCCGCCGGACGCGATGCCTTGATAAATGGTCCATAGCCGCTGGTCCACGCGCTGCTCGCGCGGATGCGGCGGGGACTTGTTGAAGCGCCCGACGGCGCGCGGGCCGGCGTTGTAGACGGCGTAGGTGGCGCGCGGAATGTGGTTGGAATCGCCGCTGCGCTCCGCATACGGTATCGCGTAGTCCTTCATATAGCGCAGCACGATCTGTGCGCCGGCGCGGGCGTTGTAAGCGGTCTCCCAGCGCAGGCGTTCGATCTCGTAGAAGCCGCGCCAGACGACCTGGTTGATTTGCATGATGCCGACGCTGCCGGCCCCCGAGCGCAGATAGCTGACCTTGCCGCCGCGCACGACGTATTGGCGCCAGCAGCTCTCGATCAGCGCGGTCGTGGGCACCATCGTGCGGTAGATCTTGTCGTAGGGTGCGGCGAGTTGGGCGCGCTGCAATTCGGTCGCCGAAGTTTTCTGCAGCAGCTCGCCGATCCGCGTTTCGTAGGCGTCGAGCTCCTCGCGCGTCGGCACCCATCGATCCAGCGCGCGGGGTCCGGCCGCGTACGCGGCGGTGATGAAGAAGTCGAGCGAGCTCTTGCCGGGTGGCGCGGCCTCGGGGATCTCTTCGACATCGAACAGCTCGCGCAATTGCGCGTCGACGGTCCAGTCGTAGGCGAGCGGGTCGGCCGCCGCCCCGGGACGCAGGCTGCGCGCCAGTTGCCGCAGACCATCCACCGATGGCCGCATGCCCATGCCAGGTGCGGCGCGATCGAGTGCCAGCAGCGCGTCGCCGGCATCGATGAAAGCGGCGTAACGCAGCGGCGAGGTATCGAGAACGCCGTCGCGCTGCGCGTCCGCGAGGATGGTGCGCAAGTCGTTCCAGGCTTCGACGAACAAGGCGCCCAACGGATCGGCCGTGGCAGGCTCTTCGCCCGACAAGATCGCCGCCAGCCGATAGCGGCTCTCGAGCAGCAGCGTGAACAGCCGCTTGCGCAGCGCGCTGTCTTGGCTGTCGAGGGCGACCTGCTTGATGCTGTAGACGATGAAGGCGTCCCAGGGCTGCAGAGCCTGGTCCAGGGCCTCGAGCTCGGCTTCGGTGAGCGCTGCCGTGGACACGTTTGCCGCCGGCGGCGCGCGATCGGCACGACGACAGCGCTCGCCTCGATGCGCGGCGCCATCACCTGCAGTTGCGCGAGCGCCTGTTCCAGTTGCGCGCTGTGCTCCGGCGGCGCCGCGCTGCGCACGATCGACAGCAGCGCCGCGCGTGAGGCGCCGAGGTCATAACTGAATCGTTCCAGGCGCGGATGCACATAGCGCTTGCTCATGTCCCAGATGAACCCGACGGCGGGCGGTTTCCCGCCGCTCGCGTCGGTGAGCTTGGAATCGATGATGCGCAGGCGCAGCCGTCCGGCACTGTCGAGCTGCGGCGCGAGCGTGAATTGCATGGTGCCCTGCCACGCGGCGGCATTCTGGCAATTGCCGAACATTTCCATGCCGAACGCCGCCGAGCCGGGGCCGGCGAGGCGCAACTGCCCCTCGGGCGCGTCGAGCTTGGGCGGCTCGAGATTCAGGTACCGGCAGCGGCCTTCCCGATAGATCTCGTTCGGCCTGGCGGACGAGGCGGCCAGCTGTGCGCTGAGCGCTTGCCGGATGGTCTCGAAGGGAACGCGCAGCGGAATTTCAAGCCGCCCAGCCAGTGCGCCGGGGGCGCACATGACGAGGCAGCAGAGCGTTAGCAGTCGGACGCGGGTCATGCGTAGTCTCGAGGAATGACTACGAA
>VBCP01000158.1:3850-5091 GCA_005888925.1 Betaproteobacteria bacterium
GTAGATCTCGGGCCAGTACGTGACCCCCATCAGCACCACCACCATGCAGGCGAGCAGCGGCAGCAACGGCGGGATCAGCTTTTCCATCGAGATCCCGCCCACCTTGCACGCGACGAACAGCGCGGTGCCGACCGGCGGCGTGGTCAGGCCGAAGGAGAGGTTGATGACCATGATCAGCCCGAGGTGGACGAGATCGATGCCGAACTTCTGCGCCAGCGGGATCAGGATCGGCACCAGCATGATGAGCGCCGGGGTCATGTCGACGAACATGCCGACGATCAGCAGGAAGATGTTCAGGATGAGCAGAAACGCCCACTTGTCGGGGATCAGGTTGAAGAAGTTGTCCGCCAGCATGCGCGGCAGGTTCTCGTAGGTCAGGATCCAGGAGAACACCGAGCAGGTGGCGATCAGCAGCATCACCACGGCGTTCGTCAGGCAGCATTGCCAGATGATCTCCGGCAGGTCGCGCCACTTGATTTCCTTGTAGACGAAGATCGTGAGGAACAGCGCGTAGACGCAGGCTGCTGCGCCGGCTTCGGTGGCGGTGAACACGCCCGAGAGGATCCCGCCCAGGATGATCACCATGGTGAAGGCGCCGGCCATGCCGTCGAATACGCGCCGGATCTTCTCGCGCCGCTCGAGCTGCGGCAGGACCTTGCGGTGGTAAAGCTTGCCGTGGACGAAGCTCGCGACCATGAGCGCGATGCCGATCAGCACGCCGGGGATCACGCCGGCGAGGAACAGCGCGGCGATGGAGACGCTGCCCGCGATGTGCGCGTAGATGATCATGCCGATCGAGGGCGGAATGATCGGTCCCATGGTGGCGGCGGTGAGCACGATGGCCGTGGCGAAGCGCCGGCTGTAGCCGTCCTTGACCATGGCCGGGATCATCATGCTGCCGATCGACGAGACCTCGGCGACCGCCGAGCCGGTGACGCCGCCGAAGAACATCGAGGCGACGCAGACGATCTGCGCGAGGCTCCCCGGCAGCCATCCCACCAGCACCTCGGCCATGCGCACCAGCCGGCTCGCGACGCCGCCGCGCGCCATCAGCGTGCCGGCGAAGACAAAGAAGATCACCGCCAGCAGCGGGAAGGTGTTCAGCGACGTGAGCATGCGCTGCACGATGGTGGCGTTGTCCACGCCGGGCAGCAGCAGTGTCGCCACCAGCGAGGCGATGCCGACCGAGAACGAAATCGGTACGCCGAGCGTCATCAGCAGGATGAACACCAGGCCGAGGA
>VBCP01000159.1 GCA_005888925.1 Betaproteobacteria bacterium
GGCGCTCGCCACCCTGCGGCAGTCCGGGGTCCCGGCGCAGGGTCACCCCGATGCAATTGCAGTCGTGCGGCGCAAGCCGCACGTCTGCTTCGTCGCACCCTACGCCTGGCCGGTGCTGTCGCGCGATCCGAACATCCAGGTCGTGGGCGGCGCCGAGGTGCAGCAGTGCATCCTCGCGCGCCTGCTGGCCGACAACGGCTACCGCGTGTCGATGATCTCGTTCGATTACGGGCAGCCGAGCCCGGCGCTGGTCGACGGCGTCACGGTCTACAAGTCCTTCCGCGA
>VBCP01000160.1 GCA_005888925.1 Betaproteobacteria bacterium
TATGAATTACCCAAAGATGCAAAACCGGGGAACGGCGATCGCGTGCTCTGGGTCGGCACCATCCACGGCTACAAGCGCCCGGAAATCTTCCTCGAGCTCGCCGAGCGCCTGCCGCACCGGCGCTTCGTCATGATCGGCGGGCCGAGCATCGGCGGCGAGCGCCTGAAGCCCGGCTATTACGAGGCGATCCGCGACCGCGCGGCGCGCCTGCCGAACCTCGAATTCACCGGCTTCCTGCCGCTTGCCGAGGTCGAGC
>VBCP01000161.1 GCA_005888925.1 Betaproteobacteria bacterium
CTCGGCATGCCGGGGGCGCTGTACTTCTTCCTGCCGCGCTCGGACGCGCCGACGCGCCGCCTCTACATCCACCAGACGCTCGCCTTCCTCGCCGCCACCGGCCTCGCCGCGGCGTTCATCGTCAGCCCGCTCAATCCCTGGCTGCCGGCGACGCTGCATCCGCTCGCCAAGTACGGCGCGCTGGTGCCGGCGTTCGTCGCGCTGTGGGTGGTCTCGGTGCTGCTCGACTTCCTGCCCACCATCGAGGAGCGCATCCCGCTGCAGGCCTACGCCACCATCTCGGTGGCGCTGGCGCGCGCGGTGCTCGTCGCCGGCGGCGCCTGGTTCACCCACGACATGAGCGTCATCCTGTGGCTGCTGCTCGCGACGGTGCTGCTCAAGCTTTCGCTGCTCCTCTCCTATATCGGACGCTTCCACGGCTGGGGGCGCCCGTGGTTCAAGCCCGCGGTGTTCGGCGGCCAGATCCGCTACACCGCGCCTTTCGGCTTCTCGAGCGCCTGCTACGTGCTGCGCGCGCAGGCCGACCAGTGGGTCGCGGCGGCGCTCTTCGCGCTGCACAGCTTCGCCGCCTTCTCGATCGCCGCGATCCTCGGCCAGCTGGTCAACATCTTTCGCACCTCGGTGGTCGAGGCCTTCATGCCGAGCATGAGCCGCATGGAAGCCGCCGGGGATCTCAAGAGCAT
>VBCP01000162.1 GCA_005888925.1 Betaproteobacteria bacterium
CCGGTGGACGATTTGCTCGCGTTATTGGCGGCCGAGAGCAGCGCCCGCAAGTGCGTGGTGATCGGCGAAGACCTCGGCACCGTTTCCGCGGATCTGCGCGCCAAGCTGCACGACGCGGGCGTCCTGTCCTATCGGCCGTTGTTCTTTGAAAAGCAGCCGGACGGCGAGCTCGCAGCTCCCGCCGCCTATCCGCGCGACGCGCTCGTCTGCGTCAGCACCCACGACCTGCCGACCTGGCGCGGCTACTGGGTCGAGCACGACCTCGACCTGCGCGACCGCCTCGGGCTGACGGTGGATGCGAAGAAGGAGCGCGAGCTTCGGCGCAGCGAGCTGACGAAGCTGGAGCGCGCGCTCGAGCGCGAAGGATTCGACCGCAGCGCGCGCTCGGCGCACGCCTACATCGCGCGCACGCCGTGCAAGATCGCGCTGGTGCAGCCCGAGGACATGCTCGAAGTGCTCGAGCAGGCCAATCTGCCGGGCACGGTCGAGCAGCATCCGAACTGGCGCCGCAAGCTGCCGCTCGCGCTGGAAGCCTGGCCCAGCGATCCGCGCGTGGCTGCAACAACGGAGGTGATGAGCGAGCGCAGCATCGCTCGCGGCCGTCCGCAGCGCGTGCCCGACGCCACCTACCGCTTCCAGTTCCACGCCAAATTCCGCTTCGCCGACGCGATCAAGCTCGTGCCGTATCTCGCGCGGCTCGGCATCAGCCACCTCTACGCTTCGCCGTTTCTAAAGGCGCGGCCCGGCAGCACGCACGGCTACGACATCATCGACCACAACGCGGTGAATCCGGAGATCGGCACCGAAAAAGAATTGAACCTGTTGATGGAAACCCTGCGCGAGCATGGCATGGGCCTGGTTCCCGACCTTGTGCCGAACCACATGGGCGTGCTGCACGCCGACAACGCGTGGTGGCTCGACGTGCTCGAGAAAGGCCGTGCCTCGCCTTACGCGCGCACCTTCGAGGGCGAGCTGAAGCTCGAGAAGAAGGGCGGGCGCTGGAGCGTGCGCTACTTCGACCATCGCTTCCCGCTTAATCCGCGCACCACCGGGAATTTGAAGCCAGTGAAAGACCCCATGGCGCTGCATCGGCTGCTCGAGCGGCAGCACTACCGGCTCGCGTACTGGCGCGTGGCGTCGGATGAGATCAACTACCGGCGCTTCTTCGAGATCACCGACCTCGCCGGCATCCGCGTCGAGGACCGCACGGTGTTCGAGGCGACGCACGGCCTCATCTGCCGGCTCGCCAAGCGCGGCAGCATCGATGGCCTGCGCATCGACCATCCCGATGGGCTGGCCGATCCGCGCGAGTATCTGGAGCGGCTGAACGAGACCTTCGTCCGCCCATGGATCGTGGTGGAGAAGATCCTCGCGGACTACGAGCACCTGCCCGAGGACTGGCCGATCCACGGCACCACCGGCTATCGCTTCGTCAACGTGCTCTCCGGCGTCTTCATCGACAAGGACGCCGAGTCGCACTTCGACCGGGTGTACCAGCGCTTCACCGGTGAGCGCGCGGCGTTCGAGGAAATTTCCGTCGCGAGCCGGAACCTGATCATGAACACCACGCTCGCGGCCGAGCTCCTGATGCTCTCGAACTGGCTCGCGCGCATCGCCGCCGGCAACCGCTTCACGCGCGACTTCACCGCGAGCGGCCTCTCCAAGGCGCTCGCCGAGATCGCGGCGCGCTTCCCCGTGTACCGCTCCTACGTCAGCGCACGCGGTGTCTCAGAGACGGATCGCAAATGGATCGATTGGGCCGTGCGGGCGGCGAAGCGCGGCAGCCGCGTGGCGGATCCGAGCGTGTTCGACTTCGTGCATGGCGTGCTCACGCTGGACGCGGCGCCGCCGAAAGGGCTAAGGCGCCAGGAGATGCTGCGCTTCGCGATGCGCTTCCAGCAGTTCACGGCGCCGGTCGTGGCGAAGGGAGTGGAGGACACCGCCTTCTATCGCTACAACCGGTTCATCGCTCTCAATGAAGTTGGCGGGCATCCGTCGCACTTCGGTTTTTCGCTGAAGGCGTTCCACGCCGCGAGCGAGGACCGCGCGCGGCGCTGGCCGACCACCATGCTTGGCAGCTCGACCCACGACACCAAGCGCTCCGAGGATGCGCGCGCGCGGCTCGCGGTGCTCTCCGAGCTGGCGTCGAGCTGGCGGCTGTGGCTGCGGCGCTGGAGCATGATCAATCGTAGTCATCGAACCGACGATGCGCCGTCGCGCGCCGACGAGTACCACTTCTACCAGGCGCTGATCGCGGTGTGGCCGGCCGATGCCGAGCGGCTGAAGGCGTACATGCTGAAGTCCGCGCGCGAAGCCAAGCTGCGCACGAGCTGGATCAACCCCGACACCGAGTACGAAGCCGCGCTGGAGCGCTTCGTCACCGAGTCGCTGGGCGGTTCCCTTTTTCGCAAGGAGCTGGACGATGCGCTGCCGCGCATCGTGCATCTGGGTCTGCTGGTGAGCCTGTCGCAGGCGCTGGTGAAGGTGGCCTCGCCCGGCGTGCCCGATTACTACCAGGGCACCGAGCTCTGGGACTTCAGCCTGGTCGACCCGGACAATCGCCGGCCGGTCGAATTCGGGGTCAGGCACCGATTTCTCGCCGAGCTGGAGAAGCGCCCGCCCAAGCCCGCCGAGCTGCTGGCGAACCTGTCCGACGGCCGCGCCAAGCTGCACGTCATCCGCCAGGGGCTCGCCGTGCGCAAGGCGCATCCGGGGCTTTTCCATGGCGGCGAGTACCGCGCGCTCCATGCCGATGGCGGCTGCGAGGAGAACGTGATCGCCTTTTCGCTCGGTGGACGCATTGTGGCGATCGCACCGCGCCTATTCGCCCGGCGCCTGGCCCCCGACGCGCGCGCGCCGCTCGCGGAATTCTGGGGCGACGCAAACCTGACGCTGCCGCAAGCCGAGTTTGAAGACGTGCTCACTGGTGTCCGGCACCGCGGTGGTGCCACGCGAATCTCAGAGTTGCTCGCGCAATTCCCAGTCGCGCTGCTCGTCATGCGACACTAAACGCATGCGGCGCCGCACGCTCCTCAAGCTGATCACGCTGGGGGCGTTGCCGGTGCCGGCGGCGCAGGCGCGGGAGCCCGGCAAGGTCTGGCGCGTCGGTTTCCTCTACGGCGGCTCGCGCCAGTCCGCGCGGGAGACGGGGCGGCAGCCGGCGTTTCTGCAGGGCATGCGGGCGCTCGGCTACAGCGAGACCAGGGATTTCGTCCTCGTCGAGCGCTATTCGGCAGACAGCACACAGGTGCTCGCGCTCGCCAAGGAGTTGCTGAGCGCCCGGCCCGACGTCATCGTGGTTTCCGGCGGGATTTCGCTGCAGGCGCTGCAGAAGCTCGGGGTGAGCGTCCCGGTCGTCATCGCGGTTGCCGCCGATCCGGTGCGCCAGGCCGTGGCCGAGAACCTGGCGCGGCCCGGGAAGAATTTCACCGGGTTTACCGCCGTGCTGGGCGACGTCTTCCCGAAGCACGTGCAGCTCATCAAGGCGGCGCTGCCGCAGATATCGCGTCTCGCAGTGCTCAGCAATCCGCGAAATCGCGATCACTCCGCGCGCGAACGAAGCGTGACCGACGCCGCGTACGACGCCGGCATGCGCGTGTATCCGGTGAAGGTGAGCGCCGCCGCCGAGCTCGACGCCGCGTTCGCCGAGATCGCGCAGCACAAGGCGCAGGCCCTGCTGATCCTCGGCGATACGTTCTTCGTCCAGCATTTTCGCGAGATCGCCCAGCGCTGCATCCAGCAGCGCATCGTGTCCACCTACTCGGGCCGCGAATATCCCGAGCTCGGCGGGTTCCTGAGCTACGGGCCGAATTTCCGCGAGCACTACCGCAGCGCGGCGAAGCTGGTCGACAAGATCCTGAAGGGCGCGAACCCCGGCGAGCTGCCGTTCGAGCAGCCGAGCCCGTTCGAGCTGGTGATCAATCGGCGCACCGCCGATGCGATCGGCGTGCCGATCTCCGACCAGCTCGCGCTGCACGCCGACAAAATAATCGAGTGATGCGATGAAACGTCGAACACTGCTCGAGCTCGTGGCACTGGGTGCGCTACCAATGTGGTCGGCATCCGCGCAGCAGTCCGGCAAGGTCTGGCGGATTGGCTTCCTCTACGGCGGCGCGCGGCAGTCCGCGCTGGACACGGGGCGTTACCAGGCGTTTCTGCAGGGCATGCGGGAGCTTGGCTACGCCGAGAACAAGAACTTCGTGCTCGTCGAACGCTATTCGCAGACGGTGGATTCTGTCCTGCCAAACGCCAGGGAGCTGCTAAGCGCGCAGCCGGATGTCATCCTGGTTTCTGGCGGCGCATCGCTGCTGGCATTGCGGGAGCTGACCACGACCGTGCCGGTCGTAGCGGCAGTGTCGGTGGATCCGGTGCGCCAGGGTCTTGCAGAGAACCTGGCCCGGCCGGGGAAGAATTTCACCGGGTTTTCGGCCGTTCTCAGCGATCTGTTCCCGAAGCATGTGCAGGTGATCAAGGCGGCCCTGCCGCGCATCTCGCGGCTTGGGATCCTGACCAATCCGCGAAATGTCGATCACATGGCGCTCGGGAAAAGCGTCGGCGCCGTAGCGCACGATCATGGCATGCGCGTGCATCTGGTGAAGGTCAGCGCATTTCCCGAGTTCGGGCCCGCGTTTGCGGAGATGGAGCGACAGAAGGCCGAAGCCTTGCTGATACTCGGCGACGCATTTTTCGTCCAATACTTCCGCGAGATCGCGCAACTGTCGATCAAGCATCATGTCATTTCCACTTACTCAGGCCGCGAGTATCCGGAGCTTGGCGGGTTTCTGAGCTACGGGCCCAATTTTCGCGACCATTATCGCGGCGCCGCGAAATTCATCGACAGGATTCTCAAGGGCACGAAGCCCGGCGATCTGCCGTTCGAGCAGCCGACGAAGCTCGAGCTGGTGATCAACCGCAGCACGGCGAAGGCACTGGGCATGCGCATCCCGGACGAGCTGGTGCTGCGCGCCGACGCGATAATCGACTGATGAGCCAGCCACCGTACCGCGCCGAACACATCGGCAGCTTCCTAGGAGGAGCTCGGGCTGGAGGTGGTGACCGACGGCGAGTTCCGGCGCGAGTCGTGGCGCCTCCGGCTCGTTTCCAAGGTCGCGGGCTTCGCGCAGGCCCAGGCCTTCGGCAACGTCGATCTGCAGCGCGACGAGGCGGGCAACGTGATGAAGATCGGCTCGGCGCCGGTGGCGGTGACCCGGATCCGCCGCGTGCGGCCGATCGTTGCGGACGAAGCCGCGTTCACGCTCGCGCACACGAAGCGCACGGTGAAGGCGACCATGCCGGCGCCCTCCTACCTGCACTATCCGCGCGGCAAGCGCTGCGTCGATCCCGACGTCTACCCCGACCTGGAACTGTTCTTCAACGATGTGGTGGCGATCTACGTGCAGGAGATGAAGGCGCTGCACGCCGCCGGCGGGACTTATCTGCAGCTCGACGAGGTGGCGCAGACGCTGCTCTGCGACCAGCGCCTGCGCGACGCGGTCAAGGCGAGGGGCGACGATCCCGAGCGGCTGATCGATCTCTACATCGATCTCATCAACCGCATCGTGCGCGAGCGCCCGCCTGGCATGACCATCGGCGTGCACATGTGCCGCGGCAACGCCTACGGTAAATGGATCGCCGCGGGCGGCTACGAGCGCATCGCCGAGAAGAGCTTCACCAAGCTAGAGGTCGACGCCTTTTTCCTGGAGTTCGACAGCGAGCGCGCCGGTGGATTCGAGCCCTTGCGCTTCATTCCCCGGGGAAAGAGAGTGGTCATCGGAGCGGTGTCCACGAAGGTACCGGCGCTCGAGTCGAAGGACGAGCTCAAGCGCAAGATCGACGCCGCGAGCCGCTACGTGCCGGCGGAGAACCTTTCGCTCAGCCCGCAGTGCGGCTTCGCCAGCCACAAGGCGGGCAGCGGCCTTACCTTCGAGCAGCAGGAAGCGAAGATGCGCCTCGTAGTCGAAACGGCGCACGACATCTGGAAATGAGGCTCAGACTCAGGAAATGAACCTGCAGCTCAGCATCGGCATGGCGTGGAACCCGCGCACCTGGCCGATCTTCGACGGGCGGGTGAAGGCCGATGGCATCGATCTGCTGCCGAGCGAAGTGTTTCCCTCCGAGCTCTTCTGGCGCCAGCTCAAGTTCGGCGACTTCGATCTCGCCGAGATGTCGATGTCGACGCTGATGATGGCGGTGGCGGCGGGTGATCAGCGCTGGGTAGGCCTGCCGATCTTCACCACGCGGAGACTGTTCCATACGGAGATTCTGGTGCGCCGCGCGGCGAAGATCGAGAAGCCGGCGGACCTCAAGGGCAAGCGCGTCGGCGTGCCCGAGTACCAGCAGACCGCGGCGCTCTGGGCGCGCGGCGCGCTGGAGCATGAATTCGGCGTGCGGGCGCGCGACATGGAGTGGTGGATGGAGCGCGTGCCGAGCCACAGCCATCGCGGCGCGGTGGGCTTCGAGCCGCCGGCCGGCGTGCTCATCAAGCAGGTGCCGGCGGAGAAGAGCCTCGGAGCGATGATGCTCGCCGGCGAAATCGACGCGACGGTGCATTACATCCAGCGCACCAACCTGGTGGACCGCAGCACCGCCGAT
>VBCP01000166.1 GCA_005888925.1 Betaproteobacteria bacterium
CTTCGCCACCGCCTGCAGCAGCTCGTGGAAGGTAAGCATGCCGACCACGCGGCCCTGGTCGATCACCACCAGCGAGCCGAGGTTCTCCTTCGCCATGGTGGCGACGGCGTCGGCCGCGCGCCCCGCGGGCTCGATGGAGAGCAGACGGTTGCCCTTCACGCGCAGGATTTCTTTGACTTGCATCGCTCGATCCCCCTATCTCGGCCCGATAGAATCTCAAGGCTCAGCGAGGCTTCCTTGATGCCGCGAGAATACTCTCAAAAGGCCGCTCTGGTCACGGGTGGCGCGCAGGGCATCGGCAGAGCCACCGCGGCGTTGCTCGCCGAGCGCGGCTACCGGGTGGCGATCGCCGACCGCGACGCCGCGGCCGGCCGCAAGACCGGCATGACCTTCATCCGCTGCGACGTCTCGCGCGAGCCTTCGGTGCGCGCCTGCGTGCGGCGGGTCCTGAAGCGCTTCGGACGCCTGGACGCGCTGGTCAACAACGCCGGCATCGCCTCGCCCGGCGGCGGCCCGGTCGAGAAGCTGCGGCTTACCGAGTGGAACCGCCGCATCGGCGTCAACCTCACCGGCGCTTTCCTGATGACCAAACATGCTGCACCGCATCTGCGCCGTGTGCGCGGCGCCATCGTGAACATCGCGTCGACGCGCGCGCTGCAGTCGGAGCCCGACACCGAGGCCTATGCGGCGAGCAAAGGCGGCCTGGTCGCCCTGACGCACGCGCTCGCGCTGAGCCTGGGCCCGCAGGTGCGCGTCAACTGCGTGAGCCCCGGCTGGATCGCCCACGCGCCGGTAAAGAAGCGCGATCACGCGCAGCATCCGGTCGGCCGCGTCGGCCGCGGCGAGGATGTCGCCGAGCTCGTGGCGTTTCTGCTTTCCGATGCCGCCGGCTTCGCCACCGGGCAGAACTACGTGCTCGATGGCGGGATGACGCGCAAGATGATCTACGTCTAGCGCACCATCACCGTCGCGAGGAAGAGCAGCATCCCCATGCTCACCACGTCGGTGGCGGTGGTGAGGAAGATGCTCGAGGCGGTCGCGGGATCGAAGCCCATGCGCTTGAGCGTGAGCGGCACCATGGCGCCCGAGATGCCGCTCGCGATGCACGCGCCGACCATGGCGAGGAAGACGACGACCGAGAGCGTCACCGCCTGTTGCAGGTGCTGGCCGGTCGCGGTGATGTACATGCCGAGGGCGGCCATCAGGCCGACGCCGGCGCCGTTCATCGCGCCGAGCCACGCTTCCTTGCTGACGAGTTCGCGCGCGCCGCCGGGCTTCAACTCGCCGAGGGTCATGCCGCGCAGCGTCACCGCGAGCGCCTGGCAGCCGGTATTGCCCGACTGGCCCGCGAGCACCGGCAGGAACAGCGCCAGGATGACCAGCCGGTCGATCGTGTCCTGGAAGAAGCCGACCACGGCGGCGGCGAGAAACGCGGTCAGCAGGTTGAGCTGCAGCCACGGGTGGCGCATCTTCAGGCTCTTCGCCGGCGGCGTGGCGACGCGCTCCTCCTTCTCGAGGCCGACCATGCTGCCGGCCTGCAGCGAGATCTCGATCGCGTGCGCTTCGAACATGCTCTGCCCGCGCACCAGGCCGATCAGACGCTTGTCCGCATCGATCACCGGATAGACCGGGTAGTGCCGGTCGAGCACCAGCTTCATCGCCTCCATCATCGGCAGGTTCGCCGGCAGCGCGAAGGGATCGCGCAGCATCACGTTGCGCAGCGTCGAGCCGTGGTCGCTGAACAGGAGATCGCGCATCGTCACGATGCCCAGCAGATGCTCAGCGGCATCGACGACGTAGATGTAGGTGATGAAGGTGGTCTTGACGAGCTCGCGCAGCTTCTCGATCGTCGCGCCGACCGACGCCTCGGGCGGATAGGCCGCGACCACCGGCTCCATCATGCGGCCGATGCTCTCCTTCGGATACGCGGCGTTGCGCTGCCATTGGCGCGCAAGCTCGGCGCTCGCCGAAGCGAGCGCGCGCTCGCGCGCGTCGGCCGGCAGCGCGTCGAGCACATCCATGGCGAAGCCCGGGCTCAGCCGCGAGAGCGCGCGGCTGATCTCGGCGCCGCCGAAATGCTCGAGCTTGGCCGCCGCACTGCCCGCGGCGCGGCTCTTCATCTCTTCGGCGAGATCGGGTATCAGCTCATCTGATGCGTGGTGGACTGCCGCCATTTCTTTTCTCCCTCCCTGTGGCGCCAAGTTCAGGACGGATCATGGCACAATCGCGTCATGACCCCCCCTCGGGCGATCACCATCCGGCTGGCGGAACCGCGCGACGCGCAGGCGATCGCGCTGATGTCGCGCGACTTCATCGAGGCCGGGCTGGGGTGGAAATATGACGCATCGCGCGTGATGCGCGCGATCCGCGACCGCGAGACGCTCGCGGTGGTCGCCTGCGACGCCAAGTCCGGCGCAGCCGCCGCGCGCGGCGCGGTCAACGGCTTCGCCCTGATGGAGTTCGGCGAGGAGCGCGCGCACCTCGTGCTGCTCGCCGTGCGTCCCTCGCATCGGCGCGCCGGCATCGGCCAGCGCATGCTCGAGTGGATGCTCGAGTCGGCGCGCTGCGCGGGCATCGCGAGCATCCATCTCGAGCTTCGCGCCGGCAACGAAGCCGCGCGACGCTTCTATCGCGCCATGGGTTTCTACGAGACGGTCCTCGTGCCCGGCTACTACCGCAGCGGCGAAGGCCGCAAGGAAGGGGCGCTGCGCATGCTGCGCGTCCTGCGTGTACCCGGCCCGCTGCCGGCGGCGTGGCGCCCGCCGCGCATGGAAGACCGCTGATCTTCTAGGGAACGATCGCCAGTCCCACACGCAGCTGCGCGTTGCGCCGCACGTTGTAGTCGAGGATGCTTTCCCCGAAGCCGTTGAAGAACTGCAGGTGCAGGTAGCCGCTTAGCGGTCCCACCTTGATGTCGCGCGTGCGGCGCGACATGTCGAGCAGCAGGCTGCCTTTGCCGGCCATGCCGGTGCGTACCACGGCGGTCGTGATCCACTGGCCGCCGACGTCGTGGCGCAGCCGCCAGTCGATATAGCCGCGATATTGCGGGATGTCCGGGTTCTCGCCCTTCGTGAGGTAGGTATAAAACTTGGGCGTGAACTCGATCAGCCCGCCGCGGCCCGCGCTCCAGCGCCATTCCGGCCGCACGAAGAGCGTGTTAATCGAGCGTGACGTCGGCCCGGCCTGGCCGTTCGACTCGTGCTCGAAGCCCAGGCGTACCGCATCGATCCAGGTCCGATCGTCGGTGCGCTGCCACTTCCAGAAAAACGACGGCCGGTAGCTCGTGTCGTGGAAGGGCTTCGATTCCGCCGAGAGGTCCCACAGCGAGCTTTGCGTGAAGCCGAAATAGAAA
>VBCP01000163.1 GCA_005888925.1 Betaproteobacteria bacterium
CCTGAAAAATGAATAATTGAGAACACTTCGTTCTCTTTCGGAGAACCAATGGATCTGGTCGAGCTGAAGATCTTCAAGACCGTCGCCGAGCAGGGCGGCATCACCAAGGCCGCCGCCGCGCTGCACCGCGTGCAATCCAACGTCACGACGCGCGTGAAGCAGCTCGAGGAGCGCCTGGGCACCAAGCTCTTCCACCGCCAGGGGCGCAAGCTCGTGCTGTCCTCCGAGGGCAAGGTGCTGCTCGCCTACGCCGACCGGCTGCTGCGGCTCTCCTCGGAGGCGCAGGCGGCGCTCAAGGGCCACGGGCCTCACGGCCTCTTCAAGCTCGGCACCCTCGAGAGCACCGCGGCGACGCGCCTGCCGCCGGTGCTCGCGCGCTATCACCGCGGCTACCCCGCGGTGCGCCTCGAGCTCGTCACCGGCACGAGCGGCGCGCTGGTCGACCAGGTGCTGCGCGGCGAGATCGAGGCGGCCTTCGTCGCCGAGCCGTTTCCGCCGAAGAACCTCGAGATGCAGCACGCCTTCACCGAGGAGCTGGTACTGATCACGCCGAAGGGCCACGCACGCGTAGCCAGGCCGCAGGACATCGATGAGCGCATCGTGCTCGCCTTCACCACCGGCTGCTCCTATCGGCGCCGCCTCGAGGCCTGGCTCGGGCGCTCGAGCGTAGTCGCCGAGCGCGTCATGGAGTACGGCTCCTACCACGCCATCGCCGCGTGCGTCGCGGCGGGCAGCGGCATCGCGGTGGTGCCGAAGTCGGTGCTGCGCGCGATCGGCGTCGAGGCGCAGGTCGCGGTGCATCCGCTGCCGGCGAGCGTCGCCAACGCGAAGACCATGCTGGTCTGGCGCTCCGGCCACCGCTCCGCCCCGCTCGACGCGTTGCGCAAAGAATTGCGTTGAGGATCTACGGCGTCGACTTCACCTGCGCGCCGCGCGCGGCTAAGCCGATAACAGTTGGCGTTGCGCTGGTAAAAAGCAACCTGCTGCACCTGCAGCGGGTGGAACGGCTGCCGACGTTTGCGGAATTCGAAGCGCTGCTCGCGCGCCCGGGTCCCTGGATCGGCGGCTTCGACTTTCCCTTCAGCCTGCCGCGCGAGCTGGTACGCGATCTCGCCTGGCCGGCAGCATGGCCGGCGCTCGTCGCGCATTGCAGCGCGTTCGACCGCGCGCAGTTCCGCGCCCGGCTCGACGCGTATCGCAACACGCGCCAGCCGGGATGTCGCTATGCGCATCGCGCCACCGACTACCCGGCGGGCTCCTCCAGCCCGATGAAGCTCGTCAATCCGCCGGTCGCGCTCATGTTCCACGAAGGCGCGCGGCGCGTGCTGGCCTCGGGCGTGCATGTGCCCGCTTTGCATGATGGCGATACACAACGCGTGGCGCTCGAGGCCTATCCCGGGCTGCTCGTGCGCAAGCAGCTCGGCATCCGCGACTCCTACAAGAGCGATACGCGGCGCGATCAGACGCCCGCGCGCCGCAGCGCACGCAAGCGCGTCATAGCGGCACTCAAGCGAGGCGAGGCGCTCGACATCCGGCTGCGCGCGACGCCGGCGATCGAGCGAGCGCTAATCGCGGACGGCTCGGGCGACTTGCTCGACGCCGCGATCTGCGCCGTGCAGGCGGCGTGGGCCGCGCGGCAGCCGGGCTACGGCATTCCGGCAAGCGCGCCCGCCGGCGAAGGCTGGATCGTCAGCTCTTAGGCTGGTAGCCCTTGGCGCGCATGCACGAGTCGGCGAGGCGTCCCTCCTCCAGCATGCGCCGGCCGACGGGATCGAAATCGAACATCGGCCCGGGCGCAGCCAGCCAGCGGCTGCGGCCGTAGGGTTGGTAATTGGGGCCGTAGTACTGCGAGAGCGAGCCGTAAAACCCCACCGAGCGCAGGCTGACCTCGCGCTCTGCTTCCTGCTCACAGGCGAGCTGGTCCTGCTCGGCCTGCGCTGGGCTGAAGTCAGAGCGCGTCCACTGCGTCGCGCAGCCGCCGAGCAGAGTCACGAGCACAAGCGGCGCGGCCGCGCGTTTCATTTCCGCTGGTAGCCTTTGGCGCGCATGCAGGAGTCGGCGAGGCGTCCCTCCTCCAGCATGCGCCGGCCGACGGGATCGAAATCGAACATCGGCCCGGGCGCAGCCAGCCAGCGGCTGCGGCCGTAGGGTTGGTAATTGGGGCCGTAGTACTGCGAGAGCGAGCCGTAAAACCCCACCGAGCGCAGGCTGACCTCGCGCTCTGCTTCCTGCTCACAGGCGAGCTGGTCCTGCTCGGCCTGCGCTGGGCTGAAGTCAGAGCGCGTCCACTGCGTCGCGCAGCCGCCGAGCAGAGTCACGAGCACAAGCGGCGCGGCCGCGCGTTTCATTTCCGCTGGTAGCCTTTGGCGCGCATGCAGAGGTCGGTAAGCCGCGCCTCGTCGAGCGTGCGATAACCGTAAGGATCGAAGCCCGTATCCGGGCGGCTGGCCGCGCTGCGGCCCACTGGCCAGCGATACGGCCCGTAGTACGACGGGCCATAGAAGCCGCCGGCGCGCAGGCTCGCCTCGCGCGCGGCCTGGCGTTGGCAATCGATGTCGTCCTGATCGGCCTGCTCGGCGCTCGCGTCCTGCCTGACCCACCGCGGCTCGGCGCATGCCGCAAGCAGCAATAGGAGGACGAGAAAGCTGGCCCGAATCATTTCTGCACCGGCGCGAGCTCGTAGCCTTTGGCGCGCATGCAGAAGTTTGCTAGACGGGTCTCTTCCATGTAGCGGTCGCCGAAGGGATCGTAGAACGGGCCGAACGGCCGGCCGGCGAACGGGCGGCCCAACGCATCGCGGTACATCCACGGCGTAAATGCGGCGTGATAGCCCATGTAGTTCCAGCGCGCCTCGCGCCAGGCCTCCTGCTCGCACTGCTGGCTGTCCGCGGCGAACTGCGCGGGGCTCGCGTCGGGCTTGACCCACTCCATCGGCGCGCAGGCCGTGGCGAGCAGCAGTACCGCGCTGCAAAATCGTTTCATATCCCTTGGACCGCTAGGATCGCCGAACTA
>VBCP01000164.1 GCA_005888925.1 Betaproteobacteria bacterium
CGACTTCGCGGTGCGCGCGCGCGTCTGGCGCGAGGCGAAGGACCTGGTCTACAACCTGATCAATTGCTCGAAGCTCATCGTATCGGCAATGCACGGCCCCGCGGTGGGCGCCGATCTGGTCGCCGGCCTCTTGGCCGACGTCTCCATCGCTGCCAAAAATGCGCGATTGATCGACGGCCATACGCGCCTTGGCGTCGCGGCCGGTGACCATGCCGCGATCATCTGGCCGCTCCTCTGCGGCATGGCGAAGGCGAAGTACTACCTCCTGCTCTGTGAGCAGATCAGCGGCGAGGAGGCGGAGCGGCTGGGCCTCGTCTCGCTCACCTGCGAGGAGAGCGAGCTGCAGGCAAAAGCGCTCGAGGTCGCGCGCAAGCTCGCAGCCGGCGCGCAGACGGCGCTGCGCTGGACCAAGTATTCGCTCAATAACTGGCTGCGCATGGCCGGGCCGGCGTTCGATGCCTCGCTCGCCCTCGAGGTGCTGGGCTTCACCGGTCCCGAGGCGAAAGAGGGCGTCGCATCGCACCGCGAGAAGCGCAAGCCGAGCTTCCCCGCGGAGCCGAAAGACTTCTGATGGATACCGTGATGCTGACCGGCGCCGCCGGCAACCTCGGCCGCGCGGTGGCCGGCGCGTTTGCCGACACCGGCGCCAATCTCGTCCTCCTGGATCTGAAGCGCGGCAGCCTCCAGGACAACGAAAAGCAGTTGTTCATCGCCACCGATCTCCTCGACCCCGCCAGCGTCCAGGCCGCGGTGGATAAGACCGTGCAACGGTTCAAGCGCATCGACGTGCTGTGCAACCTCGCGGGTGCGTTCCGCATGGGCTCGCCGGTGCACGAAACGTCCGACAAGGACTGGAACTTCCTCGCCGACGTCAATGCGCGCACGGTGCTCCACACTTCGAGGGCGGTGGTGCCGGTGATGCTGAAAGCCGGCGGCGGCAAGATCGTCAACGTTGGCGCCTTTGCCGCGCAGAAGGGCGCAGCGCAGATGGGCGCCTACATCGCCTCGAAGAGCGCGGTGATCCGCCTGACGGAAACGATGGCAGCCGAGCTGCGCGAGCGCAACATCAACGTGAATTGCGTGCTGCCGACCATCATCGATACGCCGGAGAACCGCGCCGCCATGCCCGATGCGGATCCGCGGCGCTGGGTCGCGCCGCAGGATCTGGCGCAGGTCGTCCTATTCCTCGCTTCCGATGCGGCACGCGCCATCCACGGCGCCGCGCTGCCGGTGACGGGACTGAGCTAGGTCTTTGGCGCCGGCGCGCTGAAGTCGAGGTTCTCGCCGGGCGCCGCGGGTGCTGCGGCCGCCGCTTCGCCGCCGCCCCCGATCAGCCGCTCGATATCACGCACGAGCGCAGCGGCATCGGGCACCTGCCGGCCGAGCGTGCCGAGTAGCACGCGCACCGGAAGGTCGGTCAGCGTCGGCTGCGGGTGGTCGCGCATGTGCGCGACGTTCTGCAACGCGGGGATGATGCGGCCGCGGATGCCAGCCATCTCGTTCTCGAGTCCCTGGAGCATCGCGGCCTGCGTGCGCGCGATGCCGAGGAGCAATTCAGCGAGCTGCTGGGCCGAGATCTGCATGGGCTGCCTCCTTGCCACGGATGGTAGCATCGCCGCGATGTTCTCTTGGAAGCGCCCGGCAAACCTTGGAGTGAAGGACGGGCGCCTCGCGCCCTGCAAGCGCACGCCGAATTGCGTCTCGTCGCAGGCCGATCCCGCCGACCGCGATCATCACATCGCGCCGATCGCGTTTCGCGGGTCGATGCAGGAGCTGCGGCGCGCGGTGGAGTCGATGGAGCGCGCGAGCGTGATCAGCGCCGAGCGCAACTACCTGTACGCCGAGTTCCGCACCAAGCTGATGCGCTACGTGGACGACCTCGAGCTCTATTACGACGAAAAGCAGGGCCTGGTGCACGTGCGCTCGGCCTCGCGGCTCGGGCGGCGCGACTTCGGCGTCAACCGCAATCGCGTCGAGGCGCTGCGGCGGATTATTGGGCGGACTTGATCTGAGTGCGATGGAGCAGGCGCCGCGCCGACGGGTCGAACGCGTCGCGCCGGTGCAGCGTGCAGCGGTGATGCGAATCGTCACGCGAGCTCGACGATCACCGGCTGGTGATCGGAGGCGCGGTTGTCGCCATCGACCGAGATCGAGCGCAGGCGCGGCACGAGGTCCTCGGTGACGAAGACGTAGTCGCAGCAATAAGGCGACTGGTCGTCCTTGCGCTCGTGCACGCGAAAGCTGTGCGGGTGCGGCTCGGCCGGATGCAGCGCCTGCCAGGCGTCGACGAACTTCGGCGTGCGATCGAGGAACGCTTCCAGGAAGCGCGCGCGCAGCGGATCGTCGGGCGGCATGTTGAAGTCGCCGCAGAGGAGCGCGCTGTCCGGATGCGGCAGCGGCTGGAAGGGACCTTCGTTCTCCTCGGTGGCGGTGGAGCGCTCATTTTCCCTATTGGTCTCGCAATGCAGCTCGCGCAGGCGCTCGATCTGGGCGGCGCGGTGGCCGCTCGAGTAGTACTCGAGATGCGTGGTGATGACGCGCAGCGGCCCGAAGGGCGCCTGGATGATCGCTTCGAGCGCGGCGCGCGGCATGCTGGGAACGCTGCTGCGCGGCCACGGCAGCGCGTGGCGCATCACCCGGCCGACGGGAAAGCGCGAGGCGATGAGGTTGCCGAAGCGCTTGCGCGTGCCTTCGTTGCCCGGCACATCGACCGCGGCAGCGAAGCACACGAAGTGGCCCGGGAACTCGCGCCGGAGCGCCTCGACCTGGTCCTCGCCCTGGCTGCCCGGAAGGTCGGCGAAGCCGGCGTTGATCTCCTGCAGGCACAGCACGTCGGGGTCGGCGATGCGCCGCGCCTCGTGCGCGATGCGCGCCGGATCGACCACGCCGTCGATGCCGCGGCACCACTGGACGTTCCAGGTGATGAGCCGCACTACTTAAGATTTTTGAGGTTCAGCGCCACCATCTGGA
>VBCP01000165.1 GCA_005888925.1 Betaproteobacteria bacterium
GCTGAGATCGTCGCAAAACAGCAGGAAGCGCTCGCGCCGCCCAGCGACCTGGTCGACGATCTGGGGCAAGTCGACCAGATCGTTCTTCTCGACCTCGATCAGCCGCAGGCTTTGTTTCGCATACTTGTTGAGCAGCCCCTTCACGATCGAGGACTTGCCGGTGCCGCGCGCCCCCGTAAGCAGCACGTTGTTCGCTGGCTGCGCCTTCATGAACTGGCGCGTGTTCTGCTCGACGCGCTCGATCTGCCGGTCGATGCCGCGCAGATCCGAAAGCTTGATGCGATGCACCTGCCGCACCGGCTGCAGCCATCCCGCCACGCCAGGGCGGCCGCTCGAGCGCCAGCGAAAGGCGATGCTCGCCTTCCAGTCGGTCGCCGGCGCCGGCCCAGGCAGTAGCTTGCCCAGGCGTTGCAGGATTTCCTCGAGCTCCTTATTCAAGTGCGGTATTCCGCATTGATTTTCACGTAGTCGAAGGAGAAATCACAAGTCCAGACCGTGGCCTGCGCTTTGCCGCGGTTGAGCGCCGCGCGCACCGTGAACTCGGGTTTTTTCATCGCCGCCACCCCCTGCTCCTCGCGGTAGGCGGGATCGCGAGCCCCCTGATGCGCGACGCGCACTGCGTCGATGTAGAGATCGATCTTGGCGGTGTCAAGGCCGCGCACCCCCGAATTGCCGACGGCGGCCAGGATTCGGCCGAGATTGGGATCGGAGGCGAAGAACGCGGTCTTCACCAGCGGGGAATGCGCCACCGCGTACGCGACGCGGCGGCATTCCTCGGCATTGCGGCCGCGTTCGACCTGGATGGTGACGAATTTCGTCGCGCCCTCGCCGTCGCGCACGATCGCCTGCGCGAGGTGCCGCGCCACTTCGCCCACGGCCACTTCGAGCTTCAGCAGATCTCGGCCGCTGCTCGCGGCGGGCCCGTGCCCGGTCGCGGCGAGGATCAGCGAATCGTTGGTGGAGGTATCGCCATCGACCGTCACGCAGTTGAACGAGCGCTCGGCGACGCGTTCGAGCAGGCTTTGCAGGCCGCGCGCCGGCACGCGTGCATCGGTCGCCAGGAACGCCAGCATGGTCGCCATGTCGGGGCGGATCATGCCGGCACCCTTGGCGATCCCGGTGACCACCGCCATGCCGCGCGAGAGCCGCACCTTGCGCGAATAGGCCTTCGGCACGGTGTCGGTGGTCATGATCGCTTCGGCGGCCGACAGCCAGTCGTCCTGGTGCAGCAGCGCGCGCGGCAGCGCCGCGACGATGCGCTCGACGGGCAGCGGCTCCATGATGACGCCAGTGGAAAAGGGCAGGATCTGATCGGCCTCGCAACCGAGGTGGCTCGCCAGCGCGTCGCACACCTGCAGGGCACGCTCAAGGCCCGGCGCGCCGGTGCCGGCATTGGCGTTACCGGTATTGACGACCAGTGCCTGCACGTCCTTCCTGAGGTGGCGCTTCGCGAGCACCACCGGCGCGGCGCAGAAACGGTTCTGCGTGAATACGCCGGCCACGGTCGTGCCGGGGGCAAAGCGCATCACCAGAAGGTCCTTGCGCTCGGCCTTGCGGATTCCCGCCATCGCCACGCCGAGCTCTACGCCCGGGACCGGATGCAGCGCGGCCGGGTCGGGTGGCGGCAGATTGACCGCCATCGCTACGTCAGCTTGCCGTGGCAGTGCTTGTATTTCTTGCCCGAGCCGCACGGGCAGGGATCGTTGCGCCCGACCTTCTGCGCGTGGCGCACCATCGGCTGCGCCTTCTTCTTGGTCGCCGCCTCGGCGAGCGCCACGTCGCCATTGCCGTCGTATGCCGGCTCCTCGTCCACGCCCATGGTGCTCGGGTGCTGTGTCCTGACGTTTTCGATATGCGCCTGGTCGTCGGGCTTGATGTCCTCCTGCGTGCGGATCTCCACCGCAGTCAGCGTCTTGATGACCTCGAGCTTGACCGCCTCGACCATGACGCCGAAGAGCTCGAAGGCCTCGCGCTTGTACTCCTGCTTCGGATTCTTCTGCGCGTAGCCGCGCAGGTGGATGCCCTGGCGCAGGTGGTCGAGCGCCGCCAGGTGCTCGCGCCAGTGAGCGTCGAGGATCTGCAGCATGACGTAGCGCTCGTACTGGCGGAAGGAAGCTTCGGCGCCGGCGGGCAGCTTGGCGTCGTACGCGGCCTGCACCTTGTCGACGATGCGCTTAAGCAGCGCCTCGTCCTGCAGGTCGGGCTCGCTTTCGAGCCAGCCGCGCAGCGGCAGCTCGAGATTGAAGTCGGCCTTGAGGGCCGCTTCCAGGCCGGCGATGTCCCACTGCTCCTCGACGCTCTCCTCGGGAACGTACAGGCGGAACATGTCGTAGAGCACCCCCGAGCGCAGGTCGGCGATGCGTGGCGATACATCGCTCGACTCGAGCAACTCGTTGCGCAGCGCGTAGATCGTCTTGCGCTGGTCGTTCGCCACGTCGTCGTATTCCAGCAGCTGCTTGCGGATGTCGAAGTTGCGCGCTTCGACCTTGCGCTGCGCGCTCTCGATGGAGCGCGTCACCATGGCGTGCTCGATCGCCTCGCCCTCGGGCATCTTGAGCATCACCATGATGCGGTTGATGCGCTCGCCGGCGAAGATCCTGAGCAGCGGGTCCTCGAGCGACATGTAGAAGCGCGAGCTGCCCGGGTCGCCCTGGCGGCCGGAACGGCCGCGCAGCTGGTTGTCGATGCGCCGCGATTCGTGACGCTCGGTGCCAATGATGTGCAGGCCGCCCGCCTTCACCACCTGGTCGTGCAGCGCCTGCCATTCGCCGCGCAGCTGGTCGACGCGCACGCGCTTTTCCTCGAGCGGCAGGTTCTCCGTCGCCTCGACCAGATCGCACTGCTTCTCGACGTTGCCGCCGAGCACGATGTCGGTGCCGCGGCCCGCCATGTTGGTGGCGATGGTGATCATCTTCGGGCGCCCGGCCTGCGCGATGATCTCCGCCTCGCGCGCGTGCTGCTTGGCGTTGAGCACCTGATGGGCGAGCTTCTCCTTGCCGAGCAGGCCCGAGAGCAGCTCCGAGTTCTCGATCGAGGTGGTGCCGACCAGCACCGGCTGGCCGCGCACGTAGCAGTCGCGGATGTCCTTGATGACGGCGTGGTTCTTCTCGTTCGCCGTGCGATACACCTGATCCTGCCGGTCATTGCGCACCATCGGCAGGTTGGTCGGGATGACCACCGTTTCGAGGCCGTAGATCTGCTGGAACTCGTAGGCCTCGGTGTCGGCCGTTCCGGTCATGCCGGCGAGCTTGCCGTACATGCGGAAGTAGTTCTGGAAGGTGATCGAGGCGAGCGTCTGGTTCTCGTTCTGGATCGCCACGTTCTCCTTCGCCTCGACCGCCTGGTGCAGGCCGTCGGACCAGCGCCGACCCTGCATCAGGCGGCCGGTGAACTCGTCGACGATCACGACTTCGTCGTTCTGCACCACATAGTGCTGATCACGGTGGAACAGGTGATGTGCCCGGAGCGCGGCGTACAGGTGGTGCACCAGGTTGATGTAAGCGGGCTCGTAGAGGCTCGCGCCCTGGGGCAGCATGCCGATGCGCGTGAGTATTTGCTCGGCCTTCTCGTGGCCGGCCTCGGACAGGATGATCTGGTGATTCTTCTCGTCGACGAAGAAATCGCCCGGAGGCTCGGGCTGGTCAAGCTTCTTTTCCTCCTTCTGCCGCGTGAGCAGCGGCGCGACCTCGTTCATCTTGTAATAGATCTCGGTGCGGTCCTCCGCCTGCCCCGAGATGATGAGGGGCGTGCGCGCCTCGTCGATCAGGATCGAGTCGACCTCGTCGACGATCGCGTAGTTGAGGCCGCGCTGGAAGCGCTCCTCGACGTGCATCGCCATGTTGTCGCGCAGGTAGTCGAAGCCGAACTCGTTGTTCGTGCCGTAGGTGATGTCCGCGGCATAGGCCTTGCGCTTGTCCTCCGGATCCATGTGCGGCAGGTTCACGCCGACCGACAGGCCGAGGAAGCGGTAGATCTTGCCCATCCATTCGGCATCGCGCCGCGCGAGGTAGTCGTTCACCGTGACGATGTGCACGCTCTTCCCGGTGAGCGCGTTGAGATACGCCGGCAGCGTGGCGACGAGCGTCTTGCCCTCGCCGGTCTTCATCTCGGCGATCTTGCCCGCATGCAGCACCATGCCGCCCACGAGCTGCACGTCGAAGTGGCGCATGCGCAGCGTGCGCTTGGCGGCCTCGCGCACCACCGCGAACGCCTCGGGCAGCAGCTCCTCAACGCTCGCGCCTTCGGCGTGGCGCTTCCTGAGCTCGTTGGTCTTGCCGGCGAGCGCGCCGTCCGAGAGCGCCGCCATCTGCGGCTCGAGGGCGTTGATGCGCGACACGGCTCCGACGTATTGCTTGAGCAGCCGCTCGTTACGGCTGCCGAAGAGCCGCGTCGGAACGCGCCACAGGACTTCTAGACTCTCGCGGAGAAACTCGGTGGTTTTGGCCATCATGGGCGGGCAGCCGGCGCGCACCGACCACCCCTGCAAAACCCGTGATTTTAGCGGTAAAGCGGAACTACTTGGCGCGCGCTGCCTGTGCGCCGGGCGTCGATGCCAACAGGAACTTGGCCGGGTTCTGCGCGGCCCCGCGGAAGCGCACTTCGAAGTGCAGGTGCGGTCCGGTAGAGCGCCCGGTCGATCCCGTTTCGGCGATCTTGCGTCCGCGGACGACGACGTCGCCTTCCTTGACGAGCAGCTTCGAGCAGTGCGCGTAGCGGGTGACGAGGTCGTTGCCGTGATCGATGTCGATCACGTAGCCGTACTGCGGATGAAAGCCGGCGAACACGATGACGCCGCCGGCGGCGGCGGCGACCGGCGAGCCGGCATCGGCGAGGAAGTCGATGCCTTCGTGCATCGCCCACTGGCCGGTGAAGGGATCGACGCGCCGTCCGAAGCCCGAGGCGTTGAACGGCGCGCTCACCGGCATCATCGTGGGCATGAGCTTCTTCTTCACCGCCTGCTCGAACAATTGCGACTTGAGCACGCCGAGCATGTCGTTGCGGTTTTCAAGCTGCCGCGAGAGCTCGAGCAGCTTCTCGCTGAAATCGCCGAGCGAGAGATTCTGCGGCGGCATCAGGGTCGGCGCGGCGCCGCCGAGGCCGGGAGCTTCCGCGAAGCGGATATCGCGCACCCCGGCGAGCGAGGCGAGCCGCTCGCCGAGCGCGTCGAGGCGCGTGAGATGCGCCTGCATCTCGCCGAGCTTGACCGCCATCGCATTGAGGTTCTGCTGCACGAACGCGCGGCTATGCTCGGCTTCGGTCTCTTGCGCCGCGAGCACCAGGCGATGCAGCGCGGGAAGCGGCACTTGCGCCGCATAGCGCAAGGTCAGCCAATACACGCCGGCGGTCGCGCTCAGGACCACGAGGAACATCAGCAGGCCGCTCGCGAGCAGATGTCCGAACGACAAACTCACCGACCTCGCCCTGGCCAGACGGTCCGAGATCAGGATAATCTGCACGTCTCCCCTCCCGAGTACGTGACTCGTTTGCGCCTTACCAAACTCGACCGGATCCTCTCGGCCCAAGGCGATTTGCAACCGCTCATGGCGAAGGCGCGGGACTTGCGCGCCCTCACCGGGCTGGTTCACGGCTTCTTGTCCGCGGACCTCGCCCGAGAGACCCGCGTCGGCAATATCAAGGACGGTAACCTGGCGCTCATCGCCGCGAATTCTGCGGTGGCGGCGAAGCTGCGGCTGCTCGGCCCGGCCCTGAGCCAATTGCTGCTAGAACGGCGATTTCAGGTTAATTCAGTTTCAGTGAGGGTGCAACCAAACAGGACTCGAATCGCGGTGCCCGAAACGCAAAAAAGCGTGCATTTCTCCACACATGCGCTCGCGAGCCTGCGCGCCCTGCACCGTCGCCTGCCGCCGTCGCCGGCGCGCGCAGCGCTGGCGAAAATGCTGCGGCGCCACGGGGCTCTTCCCGAAGACTAGCCGTACTGCGTGACCAGCCGCGCGACACCGGCGGGCGTGTCCTCCGGACGCTCGAAGCTGACCGTTTCCAGCGCCCCCGCCTGCGCGAGAACTGCGCGCAGCAGGCGGTTGTTCAGCGCATGGCCGGACTTGTGGGCCGAGAACGCGCCAAGCAGCGGCTTGCCCAGAAGATAAAGATCGCCGATCGCGTCGAGCAGCTTGTGCCGGATGAATTCGTCGGCGAAGCGCAGGCCCTCGGCGTTGAGCACGCGGTATTCATCGAGCACCACGGCGTTGTCCAGGCCGCCGCCGAGCGCAAGGCCACTGTCGCGCAGGTCTTCCACCTCGTGCATGAAGCCGAAGGTGCGCGCGCGCGCGATTTCCTTCAGATAGGAGGTTTCCGCGAAGTTGACCTCCACCGCCTGCGTCGAGCGCTCGATCACCGGGTGGCGGAAATCGATCGAGAAGGAGAGCTTGTAGCCTTCGAAGGGTTCCAGGCGCGCCCATTTGTCGGCGTCCCTGACCTCCACGCGACGCGTGACGCGCAGGAATCGTTTCGGCGCCGCCTG
>VBCP01000014.1 GCA_005888925.1 Betaproteobacteria bacterium
GAGGCGCGCGGGCGCCGCGTGCGGCGCCTGTTGCGCGATGCGCGCGGCGGCGACGCCTGCCTGGAAGAGCTCAATGCCGACCCGTTCGAGTTCGCACGCACCTGGCTCAAACGCGAGCGCACGGCGCCGCTGCCCGAGCGGCTGCGCTTCGGCGGCGGCCTGGTCGGCTACTTCGGCTACGAAAGCGTGCGCCACATCGAGCCGCGTGCTCTGGGTGCAGAGAAGCCTGATCCGCTCGGGACGCCCGATGTGCTCCTTCTCGTGTCCGATGAGCTCGCCGTCGTGGACAACGTGCTCGGCAAGCTCTACCTCGTGGTCTATGCCGACGCGCGCCAATCGGATGCATTTGGCAAAGCGCGCGAGCGGCTCGAGCGGCTGCGCCATCGCCTGGTGGACCCGCTGCCCGAGGCGCTGGTCCTGGCCCAGGCCGACGCCGAGCCGCGCGCCGCGGCGACAGTCGAGTGCACGTTCACCGAGCCCGCCTTTCTGGGGGCGGTGCGCCGCGCCAAGGATGAAATCCTGGCGGGCGAGCTGATGCAGGTGCAGATCTCGCAGCGCAGCTCGCGCGTATTTGACGCCTCGGCGCTCGCGCTCTATCGAGCCTTGCGCGGGGTGAATCCATCGCCGTACATGTATTACTTCGACTTTGGCGATCACCACGTCGTGGGTGCGTCGCCCGAGATCCTGGTGCGCCTGGCGGGCAACACCATCACGCTGCGCCCGATCGCCGGCACGCGGCCGCGCGGCGCCACGCCGGCGCAGGACGCGACCATCGCCGAGGAGCTCCTCGCCGACCCGAAGGAGCGCGCCGAGCACGTGATGCTGATCGATCTGGGGCGCAACGACGTCGGGCGCGTCGCCGCCGCCGGCAGCGTCAAGGTCACCGAGCAGATGGTGGTCGAGCGCTACTCGCACGTCATGCACATCGTGTCCAATGTGGAAGGGCGCATCGCGCCGGGCCGCGATGCGATCGATGTGCTCAGAGCGAGCTTCCCAGCCGGCACGGTCACCGGCGCGCCCAAGGTGCGCGCGATGCAGCTGATCGACGAACTCGAGCCAGTGAAACGCGGCATCTACAGCGGCGCGGTCGGCTACCTCGGCTTCAACGGCGACATGGATGTCGCCATCGCCATCCGCACCGCGGTGGTCAAAGCCGGCCGGCTTCACGTGCAGGCCGCCGCGGGCATCGTGGCCGATTCCGATCCGCAGTCCGAATGGCAGGAGACGCAGCACAAGGCGCGCGCGCTTTTGCGGGCTGCCGATCTCGCTGCCGGCGAGCCAAACAGCTTGCGCGGCGCGACTTCGTAGGTACAATCGAACGCGTGAAGTCGTCGATCGTGCTTCCTCAGCTCCTCTGGCGTTGGCGTTCGCCAACCGCCTAGATCTCCCACGGCCGTGCCGGGCCTAAACGGCGACTCCAAAAGCAGCAGAATCAAACGTATAGGCACTCTATGGTGCTGATGATCGACAACTACGATTCCTTCACCTTCAACCTGGTGCAGTACCTCGCCGAGCTCGGCGAGGAGGTCAGCGTCTTTCGCAACGACGCGATCAGCGTGGGCGAGGCGGAGGCACTCGCGCCGCGCGCGATCGTCGTCTCGCCCGGCGCGAGCGCGCCCGAGCATGCCGGGATCTCGGTCGAGCTGATCACGCGGCTCGCCGGCCGCATCCCGATCCTCGGCGTCTGCCTCGGGCATCAGGCGATCGGGCAGGCCTTCGGCGGCAGAGTGGTGCGCGCGCAGCGCGTGATGCACGGCAAGACCTCGCGCATCCGGCACGACGGGACCGGGGTCTTTTCAGGGATCGAGAACCACTTCGTGGCGACGCGCTATCACTCGCTCGCGGTCGAGCGCGCCACGCTGCCCGAGTGCTTGAAAATCACCGCGGAGTCCGAAGACGGCGAGATCATGGGGCTGCGCCACCGGCGGCTCGCGGTCGAGGGGGTGCAGTTCCATCCCGAGGCGCTGCTCACCGAGCACGGTCACCAAATGCTGCAGAATTTCATCCAGGGAGCAAGATCATGAAACAGATCACCATCGCCGAGGCCATCCAGCGCACGGTCGAGCACCGCGAGGTTTTCCACGACGAGATGCTGCACATCATGCGCCAGATCATGCGCGGGGAGCTCTCGCCGGCGCAGATCGCCGGCTTCGTCATGGGGCTGCGCGTCAAGAAGGAAACCATCGGTGAGATCGCCGCCGCCGCGCAGGTGATGCGCGAGCTCGCGACGCCGGTCGAGGTGGCGGACGAGCGCCACCTCGTCGATACCTGCGGCACCGGCGGCGACGCGGCGCACACCTTCAACGTCTCGACCTGCGCCGCCTTCGTCGCGGCGGCCGCGGGAGCGAAAGTGGCGAAGCACATGGGGCGCTCGGTGTCGTCGTCTTCCGGCAGTGCCGAGGTGCTCGAAGCCCTGGGGGCGCAAATCAACCTCACGCCGGCGCAGACCGGCCAGGCGCTGGAGCAAATCGGCCTGGGCTTCATGTTCGCGCCGGCGCATCACGCCGCCATGAAGTACGCGGCGCCGGTGCGCAAGGACCTCGGCGTACGCACGATCTTCAACATCCTCGGCCCGCTCACCAATCCGGCGGGCGCCAAGCAGCAGGTGATGGGCGTGTTCCATCCCGACCTCGTCGGCATCCAGGTGCGCGTGCTGCAGCGCCTGGGGTCGAAGCACGTCATGGTGGTCTACGGCATCGACGGCCTCGACGAGATCTCCATCTCGGGCGAGACCATGATCGGCGAGCTCGTGAAGGGCGAGATCAATGAATACATGGTGCACCCGTCGCAGTTCGGCCTGGAGCTTTTCGATCGCCGCGCGATCCAGGTCAACACGGTGGAAGAGTCGAAGGCGATGATCCAGGCGGTGCTCGACAACCAGCCCGGGCCGGCGCACAACATCGTCGCCATGAACGCCGGCGCGGCGATCTATGTCGCCGGGCTCGCCGAGAGCCTGAAAGCCGGCATCGAGCGCCCGAGCCAGGCGATCAAGAGCGGCGCGGCGAAGCAAAAAATGGAACAGTTCATCGCCTTCAGCAAGAAGACGAAACCGTGACCATCCTCGAGCGCATCCTCGAGGTGAAGCGGGCGGAAATCGCCGCCGCCAAGGAGCGCTCGCCACTCGCCGGCGTCGAAGCGCGGTCCCGCGCGGCGCCGATGGCGCGCGATTTCGTGGCCGCGCTGCGCGCAAGGCAACCCGCGGTCATCGCCGAGATCAAGAAGGCGAGCCCCTCGCGCGGCGTGCTGCGCGCCGATTTCGACCCGGCGGCGATCGCGCGGAGCTACGAAAGCGCGGGCGCCGCCTGCCTCTCCGTTCTCACCGACCGGCAGTTCTTCCAGGGAGACCTTGCGCACCTCGCCGCGGCGCGCGACGCGTGCTCGCTTCCGGTGCTGCGCAAAGATTTCGTCATCGATGCCTACCAGGTGTTCGAATCGCGCGCCGGCGGCGCGGACTGCATCCTGCTGATCGCCGCCTGCCTCGCGAAACAACCCATGCTCGAGCTCGAGCGGGTGGCGCAGGACCTGGGGATGGCGGTTCTCGTGGAGGTGCACGATGCGGTCGAGCTCGAAAGCGCGCTGGCGCTCGCCACGCCACTCGTCGGCATCAACAACCGCAACCTCAAGACTTTCGAGACGCGGCTCGAAGCCACGCTCGACCTGCTGCCGCGCGTTCCGCGCGACCGCATGGTCGTGACCGAAAGCGGCATCCTCTCGCCGGCCGATGTCGAGCGCATGCGCGCTGCGGGCGTGAATAGCTTTCTCGTCGGCGAAGCATTTATGCGCTCGCCTGACCCCGGAGCCGCTTTAATCCGTTTGTTCAATACCTAGTCTCTCTGCTGCGCTGCAACAATTCTTGTTGGGAATTTGCAACGACTGAGGGTTAATTCGCGCCTTAGCCGAGTCCCTTTCTTGGTCGCGCCGCAGGCAATTCGGCACACTGCCGAAGACTTCTCGACTGAGGGGTTGGCGGGGGGCCAATCGGCTTTTGCGCCTGGTTTAAACCAGAGAGGAGTACGGCATGCAGAAGAAACTTCTAACCATGGCAGTGGCCGGAGCCCTGGCCGCGCCGTGCATCGCGCTCGCGCAATCGAGCG
>VBCP01000167.1 GCA_005888925.1 Betaproteobacteria bacterium
TGATCTCGTTCTTCCCGATCGTGGTGAACGTCGCCACCGGGCTCGCCACCACCGAGCCCGAGCTCGAGGACGTGCTGCGCGCGCTCGGCGCCTCCAAGCTCGACGTGATGCGCAAGGTCGGCATCCCGCGCTCGCTGCCCTACTTCTTCGGCTCGCTAAAAGTGGCGATCACGCTCGCCTTCGTCGGCTCGGTGGTCTCGGAGACCGTCGGCGCGAACAAAGGCATCGGCAAGCTGATGCTCGACGCGCAGGCGGCCTTCCAGGTGCCGATCGTGTTTGCCGGGCTGCTGGTGCTCGCGGTGCTCGGCATCGCGCTCTACGCCGCCACCGCCGCGATCGAGGCGCGCTTCACCGGCTGGGCTTTCCGCGGCCAGGCCAACCGCTAGCCCGAAGTAAAATTCGCCGCATGGCACGAATCCCGTACGAAGACGAGATCATCATCTCGTGGGTCGAGCTGCACCGCGACGCCCGCTACCTCTCCGAAGTGCTGCATGCGAAGGGGCCGTGGAGGGGCATCATCGCCGTGACGCGCGGCGGTCTGGTACCTGCCGCGCTCGTTGCGCGCGAGCTCGACATCCGCCTGGTCGACACCATCTGCGTCACGAGCTACGACTCGGGCACCAATGGTGCAAATGCGGGCGGCCCGGCGCAGGTGCGGGGCAAGGTGCAGGTGCTGAAAGGCGTCGGCGGTGACGGCGACGGCTACCTCCTGATCGACGATCTCGTCGACACGGGCCGCACCGCGCAGGCCGTGCGCCAGCTCCTGCCGAAGGCGTATTTCGCCACGCTCTACGCGAAGCCCGCGGGCCGCCCGATCGTCGATACCTGCGTCAAGGAATTCAAGCAGAACAAATGGATCCACTTCCCGTGGGATATCGAGTACACCTTCGCGACGCCGATCAAGGACGGCGGGCGCGTCACCGCGGGACCGGGATAGATGCAGCTCCTCATCGGCAACAAGAACTACTCGTCCTGGTCGATGCGCCCGTGGGTGCTGATGCGCGAAGCGGGCATCGCGTTCGAAGAGGTCCAGCTCAAGTTCGGTCCTGACGCCAAGCCGCGCGGCATCGAGCGCTACCCGGTCGCGGGCAAGGTGCCGGTGCTGGTCATCGACGGCGAGCCGGTCTGGGACACGCTCGCCATTTGCGAGACGCTGGCCGAGCGCTTCCCCGACAAGCATCTCTGGCCTGCCGATGCGCGGGGGCGCCAGGTGGCGAGATCGGTGTGCGCCGAGATGCATTCGGGTTTCCAGGCGCTGCGCGGCGCGATGCCGATGAACATCCGCAGCCGCCATCCCGGCAAAGGCATGAACGCCGACTCGCGCCGCGACATCGATCGCATCGTCGCCATCTGGAGCTCCTGCCGCGAGCGCTTCGGCAAAGACGGCGCGCTGCTTTTCGGCCGCTTCTCGATCGCCGACGCCTACTACGCTCCGGTGGTGACGCGCTTCCAGACCTACGCGGTCCCGCTGCCGCGTGCCACGCAGGCTTATTGCGACGCAGTCCTCGCGCTCGGAGCCGTGCGCGCGTGGATGGATGAGGCCCGGCGCGAGACCGAGTTCGTGCAAGACGACGAGCCCTATGCTTCTGGTCATCGGTAACAAGAACTACTCATCCTGGTCGCTGCGGCCGTGGCTCGCGATGAAGGCGCTCGGGCTGGCGTTCGACGAGGTGCGCATACCGCTCTACCGTGCAGGCTCCAGGGAGGAAATCCTGCGCTACTCGCCGGCGGGGCGGGTGCCGATCCTGCGCGACGGCAAGACGCTGGTGTGGGACTCGCTCGCCATCCTCGAATACCTCGCGGAGCGCCATGGCCAGCTCTGGCCGGCCGATGCGGCCGAACGTGCAAAGGCGCGCGCCGTCTCGGCCGAGATGCATTCGGGCTTCGCAGCCCTGCGACAGCACATGAGCATGAACACGCGCAAGCGCTATCCCGGAAAAGGACGCACGCCGGAAGCGCTCGCCGACGTCGCGCGCATCGAGGCGATCTGGTCCGAGGCCCGCGGACCATTTCTGTTCGGTGGCTTCACGGCCGCCGACGCGATGTATGCGCCAGTGGTCTTGCGCTTCCGCACGTACGAAGTGGAACTGCGGCAGAAGAGCTACATGGACGCGATGCTCGCGCTGCCGGCGATGCGCGAATGGATCGAGGCCGCGGAGCGCGAGCCCGAGTCGATCCCCGACTTAGATCTGTACGGGTGAAGGTCTACGTCGTCGGCGGCGCCGTGCGCGACGAGCTGCTCGGCCTGCCCGTCAAGGACCGCGACCATGTCGTGGTCGGCGCGACGCCCGAGGAGATGGAGCGCCTGGGCTACAAGCCGGTCGGCAAGGATTTCCCGGTGTTCCTGCACCCGAAGACGCACGAGGAATATGCGCTCGCGCGCACGGAGCGCAAAAGCGGCCGCGGCTATAAGGGCTTCACGGTGCACGCCGCGCCCGATGTGACGCTGGAAGACGATCTGCGCCGGCGCGATCTCACCATCAATGCGATGGCGAAGGCCGAGGATGGCGCGCTGATCGACCCGTTTGGGGGAAAGCGTGATTTGGAAAACCGGGTGCTGCGCCACGTCAGCGACGCGTTCGGCGAAGATCCGGTGCGCATCCTGCGCGTGGCGCGCTTCGCCGCACGCTTCGGCTTCGACGTGGCGCCCGAGACGATGGCGCTGATGAAGCGCATGGTCGGCTCCGGCGAGAGCGACTACCTGGTACCGGAGCGCGTCTGGCAGGAATTCTCCAAAGGCCTGATGGAGCGCGAGCCGAAGCGCATGTTCGAGGTGCTGGAGGCCTGCGGCTTGCACCAGAAGCTGCTGCCCGAAGTGCGTTCCGTTGACAAGCTGGACGGAACGCTCGCCCAGCGCTTCGCGAGGCTCGCCTGGCCGCTC
>VBCP01000168.1 GCA_005888925.1 Betaproteobacteria bacterium
GACCGACGCCGCGCTGCAGATCGCATCCGCAGCCCTCGCGCAGTGCCGCCAGGACGGCCAGAAGGTAACGATTTCGGTCGTGGATCACGCCGGGCGCGAGAAACTCCGCGTGCGCGACGACGGGGCCGCCCCGCATACCGAGGTGCACAGCTTCCGTAAGGCGTACACCGCGCTCAGCTACAAGATGACCTCCGGCGAGTACGGCAAGCGCGCCGCTGAGCAGCGGGTCATGGGGCCGCAGCTCCTGCCGAACATCAGCGGCGCCGCGGGCGGTGTGCCGATCCGATCCGGCGATCGCGTGATCGGCGCCGTCGGCATCTCCGGCGCGCCGGGCAGCGCCGGCGGCGGCGAGCACGACGCCAAATGCGCCGAGGCGGGAATTGCGAAGGTGAAGTTCTAGCCGCGGTCAGGGTCGCAGGTAGGCGTAGCCCTCGCGCTGCTGCAGGCGCGCGATCTCGGCGACTCCCGAGGGCACGAAGATCGCTTCGGGGATGAACTGCTCGCGCGTCATCTTGCGGTTGCGCAGCGTGATCTCGCAGACGTCGAAGCGCACGCCCTGGAGCACGAGCTGCTCGACGGCGACGTCGTACGGGTTGCCGTTGCGGTCCTTCGCGCCTTTCATCAGGTAGTCGACGCCCAGCGCGTGCGCGACGACCACGATCTGCGCCTTCGGATTGACCTCGAGGTGGTTGCGAATGTTGCGCAGGCCGTCACTCGCCTGCTCAAGGCCCGAGTTCAGGTGGTAGACCACCTTGTCGGGCCCGACGGGGTCCTTCAGCGAGCTGCCGGCGCAACCGGCAAGGATCAGCGCGGCCGCCAGCGCGAAAAGTCTGCTCATCGATCACCTCCTTCGAGGCTGAAACCCGAAGTCTAGCTTTCGACGACGCGGGTGCCGGTCTCGCCGCGCAGCGCGCGCGCCACGTTCGGCGGATTGGTGATGAGGCCGAGCCGGCCGCCGCCGCCGACGAAGTCGATCAGCGCGGCGATCTTGGGCCCCATGCTGCCGGCGTCGAACTGATCGTCGAGCTGGTGCTTTTTCGCCTCGGCCACCGTCATGCGGTCGAGCCAGCGCTGCGTCGGCTTGTTGAAGTCGAGCGCCACTTTCTCGACACCCGTAGGCAGCACCAGCGCCGCGGCGCCGAGGCTTCGCGCGAGCAGGCTCGAGGCGAGGTCCTTGTCGATCACCGCCTCGACGCCTTGCAGGTCGCCCGCCGGGTCCTCGATCACCGGGATGCCGCCGCCGCCGCAGGCCACGACGACGAAGCCTTCCCTCGCCAGCGTGCGGATCACGTCGGTCTCGATGATCGCCTGCGGCTTGGGCGAGGGCACGACGCGCCGCCAGCCGCGGCCCGCGTCCTCGCGCACCGTCCAGTGGTATTTGGCCGCGAGTGTCTTCGCGCGCGCCTCGTCCATGTGCGAGCCGATCGGCTTGGTCGGGTTGGCGAACGCCGGGTCGTTGCGGTCGACGATGGTCTGCGTGACGATCGCCGCCGGCTGGCGCTTGATGCCGCGCCGCCGGAACTCGTTGCGCAGCGCCTTCACGAACATGTAGCCCACCGCGCCATGGATGTCGCCGCCGGCGTAATCCATCGGCACCGGCGGCACCTCGTTGATCGAGAGCTCGGAGCGCCGCAGGATGAAGCCGATCTGCGGCCCGTTGCCGTGCGTCACCACCACGTTCCAGCCGGTCTCGATCATGCCGGCGATGTCCGCCGCGAGGCCGCACACCATCTCGTACTGGTCGGGGATCGACTCGTGCTTGCGGTCGCGGATCAGCGCGTTGCCGCCGATGGCGAGGACCGCCAGGCCTTTGCTTGCCATCAGGCTTCGGTCCGGGAAGCCAGGGCGGTAACCGCCTGGACAAAGCACTGCAGCGGGGATGCCGCTGTCGAGCACGCGCCGCGCGTCGATGCACGCCGGCGTGCCGGCGAAGTCGAGCGGCGGCAGCGTGAACGCGCCGTTGCGCGCAAGGGTGATGTGCGTCATGGCGAGCGTGTGGGCGAGCGCGTCCTGCGGCGTGCCGCCGACGAACTTGACGATCGCCGGCGCCGCCGCCATGGCGAAGCCGCCCAGGCCCGCGGTCTCGGTGATCGCGCTGTCGCCCAGATCGGGTGCCGCGTCCTTGATGGTGTTGCCGGGGAAGTAAAGGCCGTTCACCACCGGCGCCGGCGCGGTGAACCAGCGCTCGCCGAGGCCGCTCACGCGGATGCCGAACTCGACGCCGTTGCGCGCCATCGCGGTCACCATGCTGCTGCCGGCGACGCCGTGCGCGGCGTCGAGCATCGCCTTGCACGCCGCCATCGAGATGTTGAGGAAGAAGTGATCGTTGCCGGCGATGAACTCGATCACCGCGGCGACCTCGGCGGCCGGGGCGCCGGACTTGAGCAGCGCCGGCACCAGGCGCTTGATGAGGAGCGACGAGGCGGCGACGTTGCGGTTGTGTACCTCGTCGCCCATGTGCAGCGCCTGGGCCATGAGCGGCTTGATTTCGATTTCACCGAGCTTTGCCAGGCCGGCCTGCAAAGTGGGCGCCAGAGTTTGCTCCATCCACTTGAGCCGCGTGAGCACTTCCGGACTGTTGGCGCCGAAGCGCAGCACCTTGCCGAGGCCCTCGTTCAGATTGCTGAAGGCGCGGTTGCCGCGCGCGGGATTGGTCACGATCCACACCGGCATCGACGGGCTGATGATCCCCGCCATCGGGCCGACCGCGCCATGGTGATGGCAGGGCTCGAAGGAAATTTCACCCGATTCGGCGAGGCCGCGCGCCTTGTCGGTATCGCTCGCCCAGCCTTCGTAGACGATCGCGCCGATGATGGCGCCGCGCATCGGGCCGCACATGCGCTTCCAGGCCACCGGCGGCCCGGCGTGCAGGATCATGCGCTCCTTCATTCCGGGCAGCGCCTCGCGCGCGATGCCGATGCCCGTGACCTTCGGCTGTGCCGCAAGATAGCGCTCGACGGCCTGCGCATTCGCCGCCTCGATCTTCGGCTCGTTGATGAGGCGCGCCAGCGCTTCGCCGGCGGCGCGATCGCCCGCGGCCGGCGGCGCCCAGTCGAGCTGCGTCGCGGCGCCGCCGCGCTGGCGGATGGCATCGGCAAAGCTCGAGATGCCGAGGTTCAGCACCGAGAGCTCCTTTGCGAACAGTGCGCTCATGCCACCAGCCTTGCTGCCAGCCGCGCGGCGCGCGCGTTGCTCGACTCGAGCAGCATGCCGGCCTCGCGCAGCGCGGCTTCCTGGCGCGCGAGGCCCTGCGGGTCTTCGTCGGTGCCGCAGACGAAGCCGACCACCGCGAGCGCTCGCCTTTGCTTGCGCGCGATCTCGTGCGCTTTACGGATCGCCGGTGCCATCTCGCCGGCGGGATCGGCATGCGCGCCGTAGCCGAGCACCACGTCCATCAGGATCACGGCGACCTCGGGGTCGGCCGCTTCCGCGAGCAGGCGC
>VBCP01000169.1 GCA_005888925.1 Betaproteobacteria bacterium
CGTCGTCGTCGCCGGGGACGTTGTCGCCGAAGCGCCCAAGCGCGACGCGTAACAGGCGCGCCGACGCCTCGCTTCTTTCACAATACCGGCCGAACCAGAACAGGTTCTCCACCCCGCGGCTCGAGAGGTTGGTGCCGGCGCGCACCAGGTCCTGCTCCTGGATCGAGCGGCGCAGCAGGCTGAAGCTCGACACCGGGCCGGAAGCGAGTACCCAGGTGTCCTTGCTCGAGCCGCCGCGCTGCATCGAGATGACGCGCGCATCCGCCCCGCTCGCCACGCGGGTGAGCCCGCCGGGCATCACAACGTAGCCGTTCGGCGTCGCACAGGCGAACACGCGTAGGCCGATCGAGCGCGGCAGCAGGCGCGGATGCGCGCGGTCCCACACCGGCGCCTGCGACAGGTGCACCAGCTCCTGCGCCACGTAGTCGTTGGGCCGCGAGCGCACCATCGCGATGACGCGTTTCTTGCCGCGCTCGTCCAGGTCCTCGCCGAACATCGGCTCGACGCGCTGTTGCGGAAACGCGCCCTTGATCACCAGGCGATCCACGTTGGCGATGACTTCGTTCAATGCCGCCGGCTCGCCGCACCACCAAGTGGCGACCGACGGCATCTTGAGCGGCTCGCCGAGTAGCTTCTGAGCGAGGTTCGGCAGATAGCCGAGCAGCGTGCTCGACTCGAGCAGGTTGGAGCCGAGCGCATTCGCCACGAGCACATTGCCGCGGCGCACCGCGTCGACCAGGCCCGGGATACCGAGCGCCGAATCGCTGCGCAGCTCGAGCGGATCGCAGTAGTCGTCATCCAGCCGGCGCAGGATCGCGTGCACCCGCTGCAGGCCTGAAAGGGTCTTCAGCCAGACGCAGCCGTCGCGCACCGTGAGATCGTTGCCCTCGACCAGCGCCAAACCCAGATAGCGCGCGAGGTAGGCATGCTCGAAGTAGGTCTCGTTGTGCGGCCCAGGGGTCAACAGCACCGTGAACGGGGAGCCATGGTCCTGCGGCGCCCAGTGCGCCAGGCTGTCGCGCACCGTGGCGAAGAACTGCGCGAGGTGCTGCACCTTGAGGTCGCGAAACAGCTGCGGGAAGGCGCGCGAGATGATGATGCGGTTCTCGAGCGCATAGCCCGCGCCCGAGGGCGCCTGCGTGCGGTCGCCGATCACCCACCAGTGGCCGTCGGGCGAGCGCGCGAGGTCGGCGGCGTAGGAGTGCAGCATCACGTTGCCGGCGTGCTTGGCGCCGCGGCACGGGCGCAGGTAGCCCGCATGACCGAACACCAGCGCCGGCGGCAGCAGGCCTTCGTTGAGAAGGCGCTGCTCGCCGTAGACGTCGAGCAGCACCTTGTTGAGCAGCGTCGCGCGCTGCACGATCCCGGCCTCGATGCGGCCCCATTCCTCCTCGGGCAGGATCATCGGCAAGAGATCCAGCTCCCAGGGCCGGTCGGCGCCCTGCGGATCGGCGTAGACGTTGTAGGTGACGCCGTTCTCGCGTACCTGGTCGTGCACCGAGTGCAGCCGCTCGCGGGTGCGCTCGGCGGGCCAGGCCGCGAGCTGCTCGATCAGGGGACGCCAGTGGGCGCGCGGCGTGTGCGGCGCTTCGAAGAGCTCATCGAAGCGGTCGGTGGCCTGCGGATATTCGGCGAGCAGCTCGCGGGACATCGCGCGCGAGATTAGCACGCCGCCGACTAGGTCCTGCGCAGGTCCAGCGTGAAGGGAAAATTCGGATTGCGCTCTGGCGTGTCGACGGGCACGCGGCGCGGCGTGTGTCCCATGCGCACGAAGCGCGCGAGGCGCCGGCCCTCCGCCTCGTAGGCATTCACCGGGAACGTATCGGGGTTGAGGCCGCCGGGGTGCGCCACGTAGTACTGGCAGCCGCCGAGCGAGCGCTCCATCCAGGTATCGACGAGGTCGAAGGTGAGCGGCGCATGCACGCCGATGGTGGGGTGCAGCGCGGAAGGCGGTTGCCAGGCGCGGTAGCGCACGCCCGCGACGTACTCGCCCACGTTGCCGGTCGGAGCGAGCGGAACGGCGCGGCCGTTGCAGGCGATGACGTGCCGGTCGCCGAGCAGCCCGGTCGCCTTCACCTGCAGGCGCTCCACCGACGAGTCGACGTAGCGCACGGTACCGCCGGGCGCGCCTTCCTCGCCCATCACGTGCCAAGGCTCGAGCGCCGAGCGCAGCTCTACCTGAACGCCGCGCGCCGCGAACTCGCCGTAGCGCGGGAAGCGGAACTCGAAATGCGGCCTGAACCATTGCACCTGGAGCGGATAGCCCGCCTCGCCGAG
>VBCP01000170.1 GCA_005888925.1 Betaproteobacteria bacterium
GAGGCTTTCCATGGAGGCGCTCGACCTCTACGGCCTGTCCGAGGTGATCGGGCCGGGCGTGGCGCAGGAGTGCGCCGAGGCGAAGGACGGCCTCACCGTCTGGGAAGACCACTTCTATCCCGAGGTGGTGGACGCGGCGAGCGGCAAGCCGCTCGCCGACGGCGAGAAAGGCGAGCTGATACTCACCTCGCTCACCAAGGAAGCCCTGCCCATCATCCGCTACCGCACCCGGGACCTGACGCGCCTGCTGCCCGGGACCGCCCGCACCATGCGCCGCATGGAGAAAGTCACCGGCCGCTCCGACGACATGCTGATCATCCGCGGCGTCAACCTCTTTCCGTCGCAGATCGAGGAGCTGATCCTCAGGCAGCCGGGGCTCAGCCCGCATTACGCGCTCGAGATCTCCAGGGATGGACCTCTCGACCATCTGACCGTCCTGGTGGAAGGAAACGACGCCGCGCGAGCGGGCCTTCAGCACAGCATCAAGGCTTACATCGGCATCAGCGTCGATGTGAGAGCCGGCTCGATCGAGCGCTCGATCGGCAAGGCGAAGCGCATCATCGACAAGCGCCCCAGATGAAAGGCCTCACCGGCAGAACAGTCCTGGTCACCGGAGGCGGCGGCGCCATCGGCCGCGCGATCTGCGCGCGCTTTGCCGAGGAAGGGGCCGGGGTCTTGATTGCCGATAAAAATGAAACTGCTTGCAGGAAAGTCGCCGCAGAAGTTCACGGCAAGCCCCTGGTGTTCGACATCTCGAACTACTCCCTGGGCAAGCACGTCCTGGGCGGAGAAGCGATCGATATTCTCGTCAACAACGCCGGCTGGGACCGCTTCCAGAACTTCGCCGACACCCGGCCCGAGGAGTGGGAGGCGCTGATCGCGGTCAACCTGCGCGGGCCGCTCAACATGCATCACCTCGTGCTGCCGCAGATGCTCGAGCGCGGCCACGGCCGCATCGTCAACATCTCCTCGGACGCGGCGCGCGTCGGCTCCTCGGGCGAGGCGGTGTACGCGGCGTGCAAGGGCGGCATCATCTCGTTCTCCAAGACGCTGGCGCGCGAGGTGGCGCGCAAGGGCATCACGGTGAACGTCGTCTGCCCGGGGCCGACCGACACGCCGATCCTGCGCGGCTTCCTCGGCGAGGGCGAAGCCGGGCAGAAGGTCTACGACGCGCTGGTGCGCGCCATTCCGATGAAGCGCATCGGCCAGCCCGACGACATCCCGGGGATCGTCGCGTTTCTTGCTTCGGACGACGCCGCCTTCATCACCGGCCAGGTGATCAGCGTCTCGGGCGGCCTGACTATGGCCGGATAGCTCGCTTGCCGAGCAAACCTTGGTTCATGGCGCGAAAGACAGCGGCCGCCGCGGTATGCACGTCGAGCTTGCGATAAGCATTCTTGATATGGCTCGTGACGGTGTGCCTGGAGATGAGAAACCGGCGGCGTCCGGCGGTTTGCGCGAGCCAGCCGAGCTGGCCGCGAGCATGTCGTGGAAGCGGAATGAGGCGCACGCTGCCGTCACCGAAGAGATCGTGACTCGTCTCGAACTGGCCGATGCCCGGTGTGCGGAACTCGTACGCTTCGAGCAGCGTGGCGCGCGCCTCGAAGTCATCAGGCAGCAACCGCGGCAGAAACCCCAGCGCGGTCGACCTGATCGTGCCGCGGCCGCGGACCGCGTCCCAGGCCGCCCGGCTGGCCACGAAGCGCGCATTGGGAAAATCACGTGCGCCCGCAATATGGTCGGCGTGAAAGTGACTGAGCACGATGCGCGCGACGGACTCGGGTGCAATGCCCGCGCGCAGCAGCTGCTCGGCGGCGCTGTCGCCGAGTGCGACCCTGACGGGCGTCAGCCAGCGATACAGGCGCTGCGGGAAGGGCTCGGTCGCTCGCTGGAAGCGCGCGCTGTATCCCGTGTCGAACAGAGTCACGCCATGGCGCGGATGGCGCAGGATGCCGAAGAGCGCGGGGAACAGCGCCGGGCGCCAGCTGGCGCCCTTCAGCACCATTGCTTCCGGGTGCCGACAGCTACCCGCCCATCGCAAGGAGAGCGCAACTTCACCCATGCGCGTCTCGACGGAACCAGCTGATCGTGTGGACCACCGCTGCGGCCATCCCAACCGCGGGCGAATAGCCCAGGTCGCGCCGCGCCGCCGCAATGTTGAGCGTCTGGTGGCAACCGAGGAGGGCCACGGTATAGCGGGTAAGCGGCGGCTCGCCCAGTTGGGGAAGCGCTCGGTGCAGCGTTTCCAGCGCGCTGGCGAAGGCCAGCGCCGCACCGAGCGGCATGCGTCGCTTCGGCGGCGCAAGGCCGAGCCCGTTCAGAACCTCCGCTATCAGGTCCCACAGCCGCACGTGCTCGTCGTTGGTGACGAAGTAGGTGCGCCCGGCCGCCTCCGGAGCGTGACGCGCGAGGAGCAACGCCTCGACGACGTTGTCGACGTAGGTGAGATCCTGCACATTGTTGCCGTCGCCGACGATGCGCAGCCTGCCGCTGCGCGCGAGCGCCACGATGCGCGGAAGCAGGGCGACATCGCCGGGGCCGAAGATGCCTCGCGGGCGGATGATCACCGTCTCGATACCCGTAGCGGCGCGCACGCTGCCTTCGGCGAGCGCTTTGGACTCGGGATAGAAATTGAGGAAGCGCTGTGGCAGCGGTGCGTCTTCGACCACCTCCAGCCGGTCGCAAAGGTCGAACACCACGCTTGAGCTCGATACGTGCACGAAGCGGCGCACGCCCGCCTGGCGTGCGGCATCAAGCAGCGCCTCGGTGCCCGCGACGTTCACGCGGACGAAGTCTGCACGGCGTCCCCACGGTGTCGACAGCGCCGCCGCATGGATCACTGCATCGGCGCCGGCGAGCGCGAGCTGCAGCGCCTGCCGGTCGCCAAGATCGCCCGCAACCAGACGGCAAAGACGCCCATCGAGCTGCGGAAAGCGCGAGAAATCCCTCCCCATAGCGACGACGTGCTCACCCCGTGCAACCAGCGTCTCGCACAACCGCCTTCCCAGAAACCCGGTGGCCCCGGTCACCGCCGTTACCCTGCTCATGCGAGCCGCCCTTCGGCCCAGTGCGCCAGCTCGCCGCGGAGAATTTTGGCGCCATGACGCGCGTCGAGCGGCAGGCGGCGCTTGAACAGCACTCGCTCCACCGGCAACTCGCCGCGCAGTGCCAGGATCTCGGCTGCCGCCTTGGCGTCGGCTTTCGCGCCGGGGCGCGCCTCGACGACGAGGATCGCTTTGCCCCCGGCGCGCACAAGCGCGACGCGCTGGACCGACGGGTGCGCCTCGAACCGCGGCTCGACGCAGGCCGTGAAGAGTGTTGTCGCGCCGCTGTCCACACGTTCGGACTTCCTGCCGCAGAACCACAGTCGGCCCGCGCCATCAAGGCAACCCAGGTCGCCCATTCGGTGCCAGTGGCCGCCGGGATCCGGGATCTTGGCGAGCGAGTCCGCATCGCGGCGCCTTTCATAGGTGCGCGATACCACGGGGCCGCGCACCACGATCTCGCCGACCTCGCCGACGGGCAGGGCGCGGGCTTCAGCAAGCGGGCCATCGCTGATGGCGACGATGCGCAGCTCTACGTCGCGCAGTGGACGCCCGACCAGCGTGCCGCGATGCGTCTCGACCTCGCGCAGGATCTCGCTCGCCGAGGCACAGGCGAGGGGTACCGCTTCGGTTGCGCCGTAGGGTGTGTGTACGCTGCCGTTGGGAATCAGCGCGGCAAGGGTGGCGAGCAGCGACGGCGCTACCGGCGCGCCTCCAATCAGCAGGCAGCGCATCGACGGCAGGCGGGCGCCGGCTTGCGCAACGTTTCGCCACACGGCGGGCGAGCCGAAGCTATGTGTGACGCCGTAATGCCGTATCGCGGCGACGAGCGTCAGCGGATTGGCGTCGCGCGGCCGGGACGCGTCGATATCGGGAAGCACGGTGGCGCAGCCGAAGCCCGGTCCGAGGATCGCCAGTACCGGCAAAGTGGCGAGATAGACGTCGCCCCGGCCGATGCCGCTCAGGCGCTTGAACGACTCCAGTTGCGCAGCGAGCACCGAGTGCTGCAGCAGCACGCCCTTGGGCTTGCCGGTCGCGCCGCTGGTAAAGGCCACCACGGCATCGTCGCTCGGAGAAAGCGGCGTTGGCTCAAAACCCGCCCCTGGGTGCCTGCGAAGGTGCGCGACGCTGGCCGCGCCCGGCCACCAGCCGACCGAGAGCCTTGCCTGAACGCCGACAAGCGCGCGCGGATGCAGAACGCAGAGCGCATGCAGCAAGCGCTCTGCGACGATGGCCTTCGGACGCGCGTGTGCGATGCAGTCCACCAGGTGTCTGCGCCCCATTCCGGGATCGACGAACACCACCACCGCGCCTAGCCCGAGCAGCGCGAACGCGAGCGCCGCGAAGTCCGTCCCGGGCCGCACCATGAGCAGCACTCGATCGCCCTTTCCTATACCGAAGGCCTGAAGCCCACGCGCCATGGCAGAGGCGCGCTCCGCCAGAGCGCCGAATGTAACGCGCTCTCCGGTCGACTGCACTTCGAGCGCTATCGCGCCGGGGACGCTCGCGGCCATTGCCCATAGGTGCGCCGCGACGTTCATACGTTGTCTCCCGTGAAGTCATCCTGGAAGGTGCGGAAATGTGCGTAGCGCTTGTCGAAGAGCAGACTGCGCACGCCTGTGAGCACCGAGCCGTCCTTTCGGCGCAGCGCGAGCCCGACTGCGAGCACCAGCGCCGGGATGCGTGGGTAGCGGTGGTGCACCTCATGGTTGCCGATGCCGAAGCCGAGCGGGCAGTAGTAGGTGTTCGACACACGTCCCGCGTAATGCCCGAAATGCTCGACCCAAAGCCGCAGCGCGTTGATCGTGTTGACGCCGAGGACTACCAGCAGCCAATAGGCGAGCGGCGGCTGCAAGATCCCATAGGTCGCGGCAGCGCAAAGCCACGCAAATGCCACGCCGCTGCGCCGGCCGCGCCCCACTTCCTCGCGAATGCGATCGAGGTTGTTCACAACCGGGAGCAGCTCGTAGAGCGCGTAAAGCCAGCGCGAGCGCCGGAACAGGCGCTGGCGGAACGGGGTCCAGTTGGTATCGCCCACCTGGTTCGCACGGCGGTGATGCAGGCGATGCACCATTTGATAGCGCTCGGCGAGGAACGGCAGCAGCAGGAGTCCAATCGCGCCGTTGCCTACCCAGTCGTCTACCGGACGCCCGAACACGTTGCCGTGGGTGCACTCGTGCACGATCAGGATGAACAGCCCGTGGACCAGCACGCCTAAGAGCAGCGGCACCGCGAATGCAAGACCGTGCGGCGCGGCCGCGAACAGCGCGCTGCCGACGCTCCACACCAGCCATACGCCGGCGAGAAAGAAGGCGAGCATCGCCGCGGCCAGTGTCTGCCGCCATGGCTGCAGCCACTGCATCAGCCGAATCTCCAGAAGTATCTCGCCGCTTTCCGGCGAGTGCATGTCCAGGCGGTTCCAGATGCGCCCTCCATCGATGCCAGGGAGCACTCGAGCGATCAATGCCGACACCAGGCGGCGGATGCAGTTCATCGCACGAACCTCCCATCACTCAAATGGAATACGCGATCAGCCCGGCGCAGACAACGCTCGTCGTGCGAGGCGAGCACCACGGCACAGCCTGCGGCGCGCAGCACCGCGAGCGCCTCGAGCACCTGCTCGCCATGTGCGCCATCCAGGCTGGCAGTCGGCTCGTCGGCGATCAGCACCTTCGGCCCCACCGCGATGGCGCGCGCAACCGCAACGCGCTGCTGCTCGCCAAGTGACAGGCTTCCGCCTGCGCAGCCGCGCCGCGTTTGCAGTAGACGGCGAGCGAGACGTTCTCGAGCGCCGTCAATGTCGGCAACAGATTGTGGCTCTGGAAAACGAAGCTGATGGCGGCTGCGCGCAGCCGGGTCAGCGCATCCGCACCGCGCGCGTAAAGGTCCTCGCCATCCAGCATCACCCGCCCGGAATCGGGTCGGTCGAGGCCACCCAGGATCGCGAGCAGCGTGGTCTTACCCGACCCGGACGGCCCGGCAACCGCGAGAAACTCGCCCGCGGCGACCTGCAGCGAAACGCGGTCGAGCGAAGGCGGCGCACCCCGTTCGTAGGACCGTACCAAGTCCTGTGCAGCGAGGATGCTCATGTTCGGCGCAGCGCTTCCATTGGCGTCATGCGTGCCGCCCTCAGCGCCGGCAGCACGCCGCCAAGCACGAGTACCGGGGCGAGCAGTCCTATGGCAAATAAATAGGTACGAGGATTGAGCACTGGCTTGAGATGCGGATCCATTCCGATCAGCGCCTCCAAGTTGTCTCCGCCGACGATGCGCACGTCGATGCCACCAAGGTGGCTGACGAGGGTTGCCGCGCCCGCGCCGGCCGCGAGTCCCGCCAGCACGGCAATTGCACCGATGAACAGCGTTTCCAGCGCCACCAGTGCGACGATCCGGCGCGGCGTTAAACCAATCGCCGCGAACACCCCGAACTCGCGCGTCCGTCCGAGCAAGCCCAGCAGCTGGATCGCCGCCACGCCCGCCCCCACGACGACGTAGAGGACCAGCAACACCACGTTGATGCTGCCGTACTGGAAGCTGACCATACCCTTCATAAACGGCGAGACCTCGTGCCAGGCGCGCACGCGGTAGACCGCCGGATCGAGGCTTGCACGCATGCGCGCGGCCACGGCGTCTGCGCGCTCGTTGGCAATCGCCTTCACTATCACTTTTGCGGCACCCTGGCGGCCGCTGAAGCGCTGCGCAAGCGGCAGCGCCACCACGGCAAGGTGCGCGTCGAGGTCCTCCGAGCCGGTTCGCACGATACCGCGGACACGAAGCCTGGCGCCGACGGTCTGCTGCCGGTCATCCGTGTACAGAACGTCGAGCCAGTCGCCGAGCTTGAGGGACAGGCGCTGCGCCAGCAGAGGGCCGATTGCCACGCCGACGGCATCCCCGGCCGCGGGCAGCGCGCCTTCGATGACGAGCGAGGGAAAGCTGCTGGCGT
>VBCP01000171.1:0-981 GCA_005888925.1 Betaproteobacteria bacterium
GACGACCTCGAATCCGAGCGTCTTCGCGAGCTGGCGCAGCTCGGTGAGGGATGCCTCGAATTCCTCGTCCCGCACGCTGGACAACTGCACGGCCGCCACGATGGCGCGCGCGGGCTTATGCTCGGTTTCCTGAATCATCCATGGAGCCTATCAGGCCTATGAAAAGCATGGCTTCGGTGTTCGTTGCCTTCGGGACCGCACTCTTCAGCGCTCACGCGCCCGCCCAAAGCTTCCCCGAGCGTCCGGTTCAGATCATCACGCCCTACGCCGCGGGCGGAGGGCTGGACATCATCACGCGCACGCTCGCGCAACGGCTGACCACGCTGTGGGGCAAGCAGGTGCTGGTGGACAACAAGCCGGGCGCGGGCAGCACGCTCGGCACGGCGCTCGCGGCAAAGGCGCCGAAGGATGGCCACACGCTGCTGGTAGCGTCGACTCCGCTCGGTGTGGCGCCGGCGGTTTATCCGAGCCTGTCCTATGACGCGAGGCGGGACTTCGCGCCGCTAAGCCTCGTGGGTATGACGCCGGAGGTGCTGGTGGTGACGCCGTCGCTCGGCGTCGCGAGCGTCGCTGAGCTGGTGGCAAAGGCGAAGTCGGGCAAGCAGAACTTCGGCTCGGCCGGCTCCGGCACGCTCGGGCACCTCGCGGCCGATTCGGTGAACCGGCGGCTCAATCTCGGCGCGACGCACATTCCGTACAAGGGCAGCAACCCGGCGACGATCGATCTCATCGGCGGGCAGATCGACTGGATGATGGACACTCCTGCCGCCGTATTGCCCCATGTGCGCGGCGGCAAGCTGCGCGCGCTGGCGATCGCGGCGCCGCAGCGCTCGCCGCAGTTGCCTGACGTGCCGACGCTCGCGGAGGCGGGCTATCCGGAGCTCGAGTTCAGGATCTGGATGGGACTGATGGCGCCGGCGGGGACGCCGGAGCCGGTGCTGAAGGCGATCGAGGCGGGAATCGCCGAGGCGATGCGCGACC
>VBCP01000171.1:1070-2100 GCA_005888925.1 Betaproteobacteria bacterium
GGGAGTGAAGGCGGACTGAACATGTTCGTCAACCCGGTCACTTGATGAAAGGAGCATCGCCGTGAACACAAGCTATCGCCATGCCCTTGCTGCCGTCGCCGTGTCCGCTCTTTCGGCCCATGCGTTCGCGCAAACGCCGGCGGAGAATCCGGCTACCCCGCCGCCGCCCCACGAAAAGCAGGCGCCGACAGTGGAGCGGAACCTCCGCGTGTTCGACACGCTCGACTTCGATGTCTTCAGCAACCAGAAATGGGACCGGCTGCACGAGAGCCACGCCAAAGACATCGTCGTCACGTGGCCCGACGGTCACGAGACGAAGGGCATCGACAAACACATCGAGGACCTCAAGGCCCTCTTCGTCTTCGCCCCCGACATCACGATCAAGGTCCATCCGATACGCTTCGGATCCGGGACATGGACCGCCGTGACTGGCGTGATGACCGGCACGTTCACCCGTCCGATGCCCATCGCCGACGGGAAGACTGTGGCGCCCACAGGGAAACGCTTCGCCATCGGCATGGCCACCATCGGTCATTGGAAAGGCGACACGATGGACCACGAGTGGCTGTTCTGGGACAACCAGGACTTCATGAAGCAGATCGGGCTGGCGCAGTAGCGCGACGCTCGAGCAGCTTCACCAGCGAGACGAGGAGATGATTGCTCGGCGTCGGAACGCCGAGCGCCTCGCCTTTGCGCACCACGAACCCGTTCAGGTGATCGATCTCGGTGGGCTTGCCGCGCGCGAGGTCCTGCGCGGTGGAAGAAAACTGCGCGGGCATGGTCTGCGCGATGCGCACCGTCGCCTGGTGCATGTCGCCCGGCACCTCGACGCCCGCCGCGCGCGCCACGGCGAGGCATTCGTCCACCACGTCGCGCATCACCGCGGGCACGCCTTCGCCCTGCACCAGGCGACCATAGGGTAGCTGCGTGATCGCCGAGAGCGCGTTGTAGGCGCAGTTGACGACGAGCTTGGCCCACAGCGTGCCGCTCACGTTGTCCGACACCTCGACCGGGATCCCGGCGGCGGCGA
>VBCP01000173.1 GCA_005888925.1 Betaproteobacteria bacterium
GCGGCTTCCAGCTGCACGCTCACTCGCTCGCGCTCTACGCCGATTGCACAAAGAAATCCTGCCCTTACCGCCCGGCTTAGGCTGAAGGGAAAGTCCCGTCGCCAGAGCCATCGGCGATTTTCATGAGACGGCGACGCCGCGGCGCGTCGCGCGGCGATACTCTCCGGCCGGGCGCCTCGCCACAATGCGCCATGGACGGCAACAGCGAGCTAAGGGTCCTGGTCGTCGAAGACAATCGCGATGCCGCGGAGATCCTGCGCAGCCTGCTCGAGGTCTGCGGCTTCCAGGTCAGCGTGGCGCACACCAGCCAGGAAGGCATCGAGGCGGCGCGCAAGCACCAGCCGCACATCGTGCTCTGCGACATCGGCCTGCCCGACGGCGACGGTTATGTCGTCGGCAGCGTGCTGCGCCAGAGCAGCTACACCATCGATGCGCGCCTGATCGCGGTCACGGGCCATGGCGAACCGCTTGACCGCTGCAAAGCGCTCGCCGCCGGTTTCGACCAGCACCTGGTGAAGCCGGTGGATCCGCGCGAGCTCCTGCGCGAGCTCGAAGTCACGATCTAGCCGTCGAGCAGCTCGGCCGCGTGCTTGCGTGCGGTGGCCCCGGCGCCGCCGAGCATGCGCGCCAGCTCCTCGATGCGCGCGGCGCGGTCGAGGCGCTGCACGCGCACTTTCAGCGATGCCGATTTGCTCACCGACCATTGCGCGTCGCCGCTCGCCGCGACCTGCGGCAGATGGGTCACGCACAGCACCTGGCGCTGCTTGCCCAGGCGCTTGAGCGAGCGGCCGATGGTCTCGGCCACGGCGCCGCCGATTCCCGCATCCACTTCGTCGAACACCAGCGTGGCGACCGGCGACGCTTTCGCCGCGACGAGCTGGATCGCGAGGCTGATGCGCGAGAGCTCGCCGCCCGAGGCGACGCGCGCGAGCGGCCGCAGCGGCAGGCTGGGATGCGACGCCACCTCGAACTCCACCTGCTCGCCGCCGGCGGCGGCCGGCTCGTCCAGTTTGTGCAGCGAGACGGCAAAGCGCGCCGCCTGCATCGCGAGCTGCGCCATGGCCGCGGTCACCGCCTTGGACAAGGCCTGCGCCCCGGAGGAGCGCTTGACGGAGAGCTCCTTCGCGGCTGCGTCGTAGCGCCCGCGCGCCGCGGCCACCTCGCGCTCGATCGCCTGCGGGTCGGCGGCGAGCTCGAGCTCATGCAGGCGCTTTTCCAGCTCGGCAAGGCGCGCCGGCAGTTCTTCCGGCCGCAACCGGTGCCGGCGCGCCGCGGCGTGCAGCGCCTCGATGCGCGCCTCGGCCTCGCGCAACGCATCCGGATCGAGCTCGACGCGCGAGGCATAGTGGCGCAGCTCGCGCACCGCTTCGCCCGCCTGGGCTTCGGCCGATTCGAGCATCTCGACGACGGCATTTAAATTGGCGTCGTGCTCCGACAGCGCGCGCAAGCGGCTCGCGACCGCGGAGAGTTGCGCAAGCGTTGCGCCTTCGGCGTCGGCGAGGGCCTCGAGCGAAGACTGGGCGCCGGCGAGCAGGCTCGAGCCGTGCTGCAGGCGCTTGTGCTCGGCGGCGACCTGTTCCCATTCGCCTTCGCGCGGCGCGAGTTTTTTCAGATCGATCACCCGCTCGGCGATGTCCGCGCGCTCGGCCTCGCGCTGCGCGAACTTGGCGCTCGCTTCAGCGGCGACTTCCTCCAGGCGCTTCCAGTCGCGGAACGCCTGCGCCGTCTCGCGCGCGAGCGCTTCGGCGCCAGCCTGGGCGTCCAGGAGCTCACGCTGGGCAGCCGCGCGCAGCAGCGACTGGTGCGCGTGCTGGCCGTGGAGATCCACCAGCCACTCGCCCGCCTCCTTGAGCTGGGCGAGCGTCGCGGCATGGCCGTTGATGAAGCAGCGCGAGCGGCCGGCGCGGTCGATCGAGCGCCGCAGAATCAGCTGGCCGGGGTCGCCGGCGAGGTCGCGCTCGGCGAGCCAGACTGACATGGATTTGGAAATTTCAAATTCACCGGCCAGCTCGGCGCGCTCGGCACCTTCGCGCACCACCGCGGCATCGCCGCGCCCGCCCACCAGGAGCTCGATGGCGTCGACCAGGATCGATTTGCCGGCGCCGGTCTCGCCGGTGAGGACGGTGAAGCCTTCGCCGAGCTCGAGCGAAGCGTGGTCGATCAGCACGAAATCGCGGACCTCGAGCGCGCGCAGCACTTTTATTCTTGCTTGGCGAGCACCTCGCTCCAGCCGAGCTTCTCGCGCAGCGTGGCGAAGTAGCGGTAGCCCGGCGGGTGCACGAAGCGCACCACGTCGGAGGAGCGCTTGACGACCAGCCGGTCGCCCTCTTGCATGTCGGCGAGCGCGAGGCCGTCGAAATGCGCGCGCGCGTCGAGCGCGTGCTTCAGCGAGATCTCGATCACGCTGCGATCGCTGACGCTCACCGGGCGCGCCGAGAGCGTGTGCGGGGCGAGCGGCACCAGCGCGAGCGCCGGCACCGCCGGATGCAGGATCGGGCCCTGCGCGGAGAGTGCGTAGGCGGTCGAGCCGGTGGGCGTGGCGACGATCACGCCGTCGGCGCGCAGCGAATAGACGAATTCGCCGTCGAGCGACAGATCGAACTCGATCAGGCGCCCCTGCGAGCCCTTGCCGACCACCGCTTCGTTGAGCGCGAGCGTGCGCAGCACCGATTCGCGGCCGCGGATGATCTCGGCGTCGAGCACCGCGCGGTCCTCGATCGTGTAGCTTCCCTCGAGGATCGCGCCGATGCCCGCCTGCATGTCGCGGTGGCCGATGTCGGTCATGAAACCGACGCGGCCCTGGTTCACGCCGACCACCGGCACGCGATGACGCACCAGGTTGCGCGCCGCGGCGAGCAGCGTGCCGTCACCGCCGATCACCACCGCGAGATCGGCCGCCGCGCCGATCGCGGCGTAGTCGAGGCCGCGCTCGCCGATGATCTCGGCGGTTTCCTTCTCGATGAAGATTTCACAGCGGCGCTGGCGGAGAAAAGCGATCAGCTCCCGCAGCGATGCCACGATCTCCGGGCTGCCGAGCTTCCCGACCAGGGCAATGCGGCCGAAGCTCGGTTTGCCGGCAGCTTGAGGCATCGGCGCGAGTGTACAATGAATCCATGCTCGACAAGCGCGCACAAATCCTTCTCAAGACCTTGATTGAGCGCTACATTGCCGAAGGTCAGCCGGTGGGCTCGCGCACGCTTTCGAAGTACTCCGGGCTCGATCTTTCGCCGGCGACGATCAGGAACGTGATGGCCGATCTCGAAGAGCTCGGCCTGATCTCGAGCCCGCACACTTCCGCGGGGCGCGTGCCGACGCCGCTGGGCTACCGTTTCTTCGTCGACACGCTGCTCGTGATCAAGCCGCTCGAATCGGGCGCGCTGCAGCGCCTCGAGGGCGAGCTGCATCCGGACAACCCGCAGCGCGTGATCCAGGCCGCCTCGCAGCTGCTGTCGCAGCTCACGCAGTTTGCCGGCGTGGTGATGACGCCGCGGCGCGCGATGACCTTCCGCCACATCGAGTTCCTGCGGCTTTCCGAGAAGCGGCTGCTGCTCATCGTCGTCACGCCCGACGGCGACGTGCAGAACCGCATGCTTTTCACCGAGCGCGAGTTCACCGCCTCCGAGCTGACCGAGGCGGCCAATTACCTCAACCAGCACTACTCCGGGCAGAGCTTCGAGGATGTGCGCGGGCGGCTGCAAGGCGAGCTCTCCGAGCTGCGGCAGGACTTGATCAAGCTCCTCACCGCGGCGGTCGACGCAGGCACCCAGGCCGTCAGCGAGGGCAGCGAGCAGTACGTCATCTCGGGCGAGCGCAACCTCCTCAGCCTGCAGGACCTGTCGCAGGACATGCGGCGCCTGCGGCAGCTCTTCGAGCTCTTCGAGCGCAAGACCTCGCTCGTGCAGATCCTGGACGTCTCGCTGCGCGGCCAGGGCGTGCAGATCTTCATCGGCGGCGAATCGGGCTTCAGCGCGCCCGATGAAGTGAGCGTGGTGACCTCGCCCTACAAGGTCAACGGCGAGGTGGTCGGCACGGTCGGCGTCATCGGCCCCACGCGCATGGCCTACGACCGCGTCATCCCGATCGTCGACGTCACCGCCAAGCTGCTCTCGAGCGCCCTTTCGCAACACTGAGAAAAGGGGTCAGAGCAATTTTTCAGTAACGAAAGCGGCGGGCGCTGCGGCGTCAGTTGTTACAGGAAAATTGCTCTGACCCCTTTATTAGTCAATCTCGGCACGCCATCAGCGCCCACGCCCGAGGCGGTGCGCGCGTATCTCGCCGAGTTCCTGTCCGATCCGCGCGTCGTTCCCCTGCCGCGGCTGCTGTGGCTGCCGATCCTGCATGGCGTCGTGCTGCGCAAGCGGCCGCAGGAGTCCGCGGAGAAGTACCGGCAGATCTGGACGCCGGAGGGCTCGCCCCTCGCGGTGCATACCGCGCGCCAGGCCCGACTTTTGGCCGAGCGGATGAAAATCCCGGTCGCCTATGCGATGCGCTACGGCGAGCCCACGATCCGGGCGACGCTCGCACGGCTGGAACACCCGGTCGTCGTACCGCTCTACCCGCAGTACGCGGACAGCACCACCGGGAGCGTGCTCGACCTGCTGCCGCCGGGACTGAAAGCAGTGCGTGAATTCCATGACCATCCCGCCTACATCGCCGCGCTGGCCGCCAATGTGCGGCGGCACTGGACACGGCATGGCCGCGCGCCGCTCACGCTGATGAGCTTTCACGGCCTGCCGAAGCGCGGTGCGGGTTCGTACGAGCAGCACTGCCATCGGACGGCGAAGCTGCTCGCACAGGCGCTCGCGCTGCAGGACGGGCAATGGCGCGTGACGTTCCAATCGCGCTTCGGGTACGCAAAATGGCTCGAGCCGTACACGGAGCAGACGCTCGTGAATCTGGCTCTGGGCGGCGACGAGCGCGTCGACGTCGTTTGCCCGGGCTTTGTCGCCGATTGCCTGGAGACGCTGGAAGAGCTCGGCATCCGCGCGCGCGAGAAATTCCTCGCCGCCGGCGGGCGCGAGCTTCAGCTGATCGAGTGCCTCAACGAAGCGCCGGAGTGGATCGCGGCGCTCGCCGCGCTGGTCACCGAACTCAGCGCCCGAGCAGCCCCTTGAGCTTGTCGAGGCGCGAATCGCCCGAGCTGCCCTGGCCCGACTGCCCCGATTGCCCCTCGGCCGGCGGTTTCGCGCCGCCGCCCAGGCGCTCTTTCAGCTTGTCGGTGATGCGCTCGCCGACCTTTGACTTGGCGAACTGCGACGCGGCCGCCGAGTAATCGACCTGGTATTTCATCGCGTCGAACGGCCCGCTCAGGTGCACCGGCACCGTCAGGCCTGAAAGCTGCGCGAGATCGGCGCCGCCCTGCCCCTGCGTGCTCGCCACGACCGTCGCCTTGGTGACGTAGTCGATGGTCGAGTTGCCGATGTCGATGTCGCCTTTGCCCGAGACGCGGAAGAGCGGCGCCTTCATGTCGAGATCCTCGTTGTGCGCCACGCCGTTCTTGATCGCGAAGCTCGCGGTCATTTCCGAAAAATCCGTCTGCTGCGTCTGCCGCGCGTCGGCGCGCGCTTCCTGCGAACCGAGCGCGGTCTTCGCCTTGCGGAACACTTCGGCGAGGTTGATGCCCTTGATCGCGCCGTCCTTCAACTGCATGCGCGCGCTGCCGGCGAGCGACTTCTTCATCGTGTTGACGGTCTTGCCGGCGGCGTTGACGTCAAGCGCGACGTTGCCCTTGCCCTCGAGCGTGTCCTTCTGCGCGAAGTCGCGCAGCAACGGCCCGATCGCCACGCCGGTGAGGTTTTCCTTCACCGCGACGCGGCCGTCGGCCATCGCCGTGATCGCCCCGGCGATCGAGCCTTCGTAGAGGTTCGCCGAGTGCGGCGCGACGTCGAGCCTGCCGTTCGCTGCCTTGACTTCCGCCTTGACGTTGGCGAGCTTGAGGCCATTGGCCTGCAGGGAACCGACCTGCAACCGCCCGTTCGCGTTCAGGTCTTTCAGGAATGAGAGATCGACCGGACTGTCCTCTTCCTTCTTCTGTGCCGTTGGCGCGGGCTTCGATGCCGGCGCCGGGGCCTTGCCTTCCTCCGTCGGTGTGGAAACGGGCTTCTTCTCGGGCTGTTTCGTGTAGCGGTCGAGGTTTAGCTTGTCGACGTTCACGTCGAACTGGTAGGCGGGCGGCGAGAACTTGGCGAGGCCGAGCTTCGCCTGGATGTTCGACTCGTCGAACTTCGTCGAGAGGTCGGCGTTCGCGGTCTGCTTCTCGAGATCGGCCTTCAGCGAGCCGGTGATCGGGATCTTCACGCTCTTCTGCGGCAGGCTGGGGTCGTTCATCGTGACGTCCGCGGCGAGCTGCGGAATGACCAGCGCCTTGGCCGATCCTTCCACGCCGGAGAGCTTGAGCTTGGCCTCGATCTCGCGCGCCACGTCCTTCATCTTGAGATCCGCCGTCACGGCGGCGCCTTTGGCCTTGTCGGCGGCGATCAGGAGATCCGGCGCCGCGATGTGGGCTTCGAGGTTCTGTTTGTCCTGCACGCCCTTCACGTCGAGCGCGAAGCCGTTGACCTTGTACTCGTTCTTTTCGGGATTGGCCGCGACATCGCCCTTGGCGTTCACGTTCAGGTTGGTGAAGCCGGCGGCGGCGCCGGTGACTTTCGCATCCAGCTTGGAGACCGCGAACGACTTGGCGGCGAGGTCGAACTTGTAGCCGCCCCCGACGTCGAGCTTGATGTCGAGGTCCGGGTTCTTGCCCTTGACGCTCGCCTTGAGGTCGAGTTTGCCATCCGCCTTCTCGGCGATCTTGCCGGTGGAGAGCTTGAGGTCGGAGACGGCGAGCTCCTGGCCGCTTTCCTTATCGATGTAGGTGACCGCGGAGCGATCGATCTGAATGCTGCCGATATCGAACGCGACGGCCTGGCCGCCTGTGTCCTTGCGCTCCTCCGCCTTCTTCTGCGCCTGCTGCTTCGACTCCTGCTTGTCCTGCGGTTTGGCCCCGGCCGCCGGCTGCGGCTCCATCAGGTCGCTGAAGTTGAAGCGCCCGTCCTTCTCTTTCACGATGGTCGCCTTGAGGCCACTTACGTTGATGCCATCGACGATGGCCTGGCCGTGAAGCAGTGGGATCAGCGCGACTGACGCGTGGGCCGAATCGACCGCGAGGAACTGCTGGTCGCTCGCGCGCTCGGAGAGCGACACGCCGTTGACCTTGGCGCCGAGGGCCGGCCAGAACGCGAGCTGGAGATCAACGTCATGGCGAAAATGGCGCCCCCCAGGACCAGAAGGACCACCAAGCCCGCGATCGCATATAGCGTGTATCTGATAGCTTTCATCGTCTAATCATCAAGTTGTAATAATGCAGGCGAGCTTGAAATGAGGCACCGCCACCCCCAATTCGACAAGATGCAGGAAGAGACCGTTCAGCCCCAGCCAGCAGAAAACTCCGGCAAACCCCTCGAGCAGCAGCTCGCCGAAGCCCAGGCGCAGGTCCAGACCCAGCGCGAGGCGATGCTGCGGGCGCTGGCCGACGCCGAGAATGCGCGCAAACGCTACCAGGCGGAAGCCGCCAACTCGCAGAAGTACGCCATCGAGCGCTTCGCCGAGGCGCTGCTTCCCGTGCAGCTCACCCTGCGCCAGCTCTCGCAGGCGCTCGACAAAGCCCGCGTCTCGGCGATCGCGCCGGTTGCCGGCGAGCGCTTCGACCCGCACCGCCACCAGGCCATGGCGGCGGTCGAGGCTGACTCGGAGCCGAACACCATAGTGGCCACGATGCAGAAGGGCTACCAGCTCCATGACCGGGTGCTGCGCCCGGCGCTCGTGACGGTCGCCAAGCCGGTTGAAAAAGCCGGCGCAAACCCCATATCAGACACAGACTTAGATTAACGGGACAACCATGGCAAAGATCATCGGCATCGACCTCGGCACCACCAACTCCTGCGTCGCGATCATGGAGGGTGGCAAGCCCAAGGTGATCGAGAACTCGGAAGGCTCGCGCACCACGCCTTCGGTGGTCGCTTATACCGAGGACGGCGAAATCCTGGTCGGCGCGCCCGCCAAGCGGCAGGCCGTGACCAACGCGAAGAACACGGTTTACGCCGTCAAGCGCCTGATCGGCCGGCGCTTCGAGGAAAAGGAAGTGCAGAAGGACATCAACCTGATGCCCTACAAGATCGCGCGCGCCGACAACGGCGACGCCTGGGTCGAG
>VBCP01000172.1 GCA_005888925.1 Betaproteobacteria bacterium
CGCACGTGCACTTCCTTGAGGTAGCCGCCGAAGCACACGACGTCGGCGACGCCGGGCACGGCCTTCAGCACGCGTGTGACGGTCCATTGCAGCTCGCCGCGCTGCTGATAGAGATCGTGGCGGTCGCTCACCATGCGGAACTGGTAGACCTCGCCGAGCGGCGTCGCCTCGGGGGCGAGCTCCGGCACCACGCCCTGGGGCAGGTCGCCGATCGCCGCGGCCATGCGCTGCGCGACCTGCATGCGCGAAGTGAAGGGATCGGCGTCGTCGTCGAAGGTGAGCGTGATGAGCGACAGGCCGAACAGGCTTTCGCTTCTCAGCTGGATGGTGCGCGGCGTGCCGTTCAGCGCGCGCTCGAGCGGCACGGTGATGCTGCGCTCGATCTCCTCGGGCGCGTAGCCCGGGTTCTGCGTGATGACCGTGACCTGCGCGTTGGTGACGTCGGGGAAGGCCTCGATCGGCGTGTTGAGATAGGCGCGCACGCCGAACGCCGAGACGATGGCGATCGCGAGGATCGCCGCGATGCGGCGATGCACGCAGGTCTCGATCAGTTTGTCTAGCACGCGCTAGAGCAGCTGCTCGGCTTCGCGGTCGACCAGCAGCGCGCCGCGCATCACGACGCGCTCGCCGGGGGCGAGGCCCTTCAGCACGCGCACCCGGCCGCCGCGCTCGTCGCCGACCTCGACTTCGCGCGGGATGAAGCGGCCGGTCTTGTCCTCGACGTAGACGATGCGCCGGCTGCCATCCTTCAAGAGCACCGCCGTCACCGGCAGCCAGAGCTCGCCCTCGGCGCTCGCGCCGAACACGGTGACGCGCACCAGCAGCCCGGCTCGCAGCTCCTCGGGCGCGCTTTCCAGCTCGACGTAGAACGGCGTGCGCCGCGTCTCGGCGTCGCTCCTCGGCGCAATCCCGGCGACGCGGCCCGGCAGCGTGACGTTCAGCGCCGAGATCGTCACCTCGGCCTTGGTGGCTTTCGCGACCTGCGCCACCTCGCCCTCGGGCACATCGGCCGCGACCCAGAGTCCCGTCGGATCGCCGATCTCGACCAGCGTCTCGCCGCCGGGCTGCACCATGGCGCCAGGAGCCGCTTGCACCGAGACGATCACGCCGTCGACCTGCGAGCGCACGTTGACCTTGGTGCCTTGGCCGCCGCCGGCGAGCGCCGCGTTGCGCTCGGCGCGCTCGAGCTCGCCGCGCGCCTCGCGCGCCTTCATCTCCGCGTCGAAGCGCTCGACTTCGAGCCCGACGCCCTTCTTCACCATCTCGTTCTGCCGCGCGAGCACTTCTTCGGCGGTGCGGACCTTGAGCCGCGCCTGCGCAAGCGTGGTGCGCAGGCCGAGCACGTCGGCGCTCTCGATGGTGAAGAGCGTCGCGCCGCTCTTCACCTTTTGTCCGGGCTCGACCTCGATCGCGACGACGCGTCCCGCGAAGGGCGCGGTCATCGCCGAGAGCGCTTTAGGGCGGAACGCAGTGCGGCCGAAGTAGCTGCGTCCCTGCGGGTTCTCGCTCGCGCTCACCGGTTCGATGACGAGGAACTTGCGTGACGCATCCGCAAGCTGCACGGTGCCGCCGTCGCCTTTGGCCGTGCTGCCGGTGGCGCCGCGCGTTTGCGACTCGTCCTTGCCACAGGCTGTCGTCAGGCAAAGCGCCAGCGAAAAGAGCCACGGCCGTCCCCACGGCAGCAAGCAATCCCCCCTAAAATCAACGAAATGGCTTGCAGACTACACAGAAAGCTGAAAGTCAGCCTGACTGCAAGCTTGCAGACAGTGCTGCTCCTCTTTGCTGCACCCGCGTATGCGGCGCGTCCGTTCTTCACCGACGACGCACGCATCGTCGATAACTGCCAGATCGAGACCTTCTATAAGGAGCAGCGCAGCTACTCCGGCTCGGAGTTCTGGTTCCTGCCCGCCTGCAACCCCACCGGGTTCGAGCTTACCGTCGGCGGCAACCGCATCGAGCGCGAACGCAACGAAATTTTACAAACCAAGCTGCTGCTCAAACCGCTCGAGCCGAACGCCGGAGGGCGCTGCGTTCACGAGCGACGAAGCGCATTCGACGCCGAACCCGCGTGACGCCTCTCATAGAAATCCGCCTCCTGTTCTAAGATAGCGCTCAATACGAAAAACAAGGGTTGATCCGCCGATGTCCGCATAGCTCGCGACTCCATGTGGAGTTCTGAGCCGTGACCGTCGCTGCCGCCATCGCAAGAACGACCGTCGTCTTCAGCGCGCTCAGCATCTGCTGCGCTTCCGCCTTTGCCGCACGGCCGTTCTTCACCGACGACGCGCGCATCGTGGACAACTGCCAGATCGAAACCTTTTACAAAGAGCAGCGGACCTATTCGGGCTCCGAGTTCTGGTTCCTGCCGGCGTGCAAAGTTCTCGGCTTCGAGATTACGGCGGGCGGCAACCGCATCGAAGGCGACCGCAACGAAGTTGTGCAAGCCAAGTTCCTGCTCAAGCCGCTGGAGACAAACGGTGTCGGCTACGCCCTGTCGATCGGCTCCTTCGGCGGCGAGCCGTACTTCAACGCGATCGGCAGCAAGTCATTCCTGAATGACCGCTTCGTGGTCCACGCGAACCTCGGCGACTTCCGTGACAGCGGCGGCACCTGGGGGCTCGGCCTCGAGGCGCGCCTCGTCGGGCAGCGCATCTACGGGATCTTCGAGACCTTCGGCCAGCATCGCGAGACGCCGACCTATCACTACGGCTTGCGCTTCTGGGTGATCCCGAACCGCTTCCAGATCGACAGCACGCTTGGCAATCAGACCGGCGCCGGCGACCGGCGCTTCTTCACGGTGGGACTGCGCTTCCTCTTCTAAGGTACGCAGCTTGCGTATATACGCAAGTTGCGTATAATGCGGTCGTGAAGGCCGTCTTCGTCGAGCTTCCCGCCTTCGAACGTTACCGGTCGGATTACTTGGACGACAACGCGTTTGGCGATCTGCAGGCCTTCTTGATGAGCAACCCGGAAGCCGGTGACGTGATCGAAGGCACGGGTGGGCTGCGCAAGATGCGCTTTGCCGATCGGCGGCGCAGCAAGGGCAAACGCGGCGGTCTTCGGGTCATTTATTACTGGTGGAGCGCTGGCATGCAATTCTGGCTTTACACGCTGTACAACAAGGATGAGATGGCCGACTTGACGGCCAGGCAGCGCAAGGCGCTGAAGGACATGCTGAAAGCGGAGCTGCAATCAAGGAGGGCGACATGAAGGCAAGGGCGAAGGCTAAGCGCGATCTCTTTGCCGAACTGAGCGAGGGCATGACGGCCCTCGGCGAGGCGCGGCACGGCAAGCGCACTCTGCGAACGCATGCAGTGGAGTTCAAGGCTGCCCCGGAAATCACGCCGCGGGAGCTGGTACGCGTTCGCGAGCAGCTCAAAATCTCCCGCGGAGTATTTGCCGCGTACCTGCGCACGAACGTGCGCACGCTGGAAAATTGGGAGCAAGGCCGTGCGAAGCCCAATGCGCAGGCGGCCTTGCTGATCAATCTCGTGAAACGCTTCCCGGATACGGTCGAGCGGCTCGCCGCGATCTAGTCTTCCGCCGTAAACCCGGAGGCCTTCACGATCGGCGCCCAGCGCTCGAGGTCCGCCTTCACCACGCTGGCAAATCCGACCGGCGTCATCGCCACCGGGTCCATGCCCATCTTGATGAAGCTCCTCTGCGTGTCGCCGAACGCGGTGGCGTCGGCGATGCCGTTGGCGAGCCGCTTCACCACATCGGGCGGCGTTCTCGCCGGCGCGAAGAAGCCGAGCCACGGCGCGAGCACGATCTCGGGAAAGCCCGACTCCTTCATCGTCGGCACATCGGGCAGGAATTTCGAGCGCTCGCCGCTCGTCACCGCCAGCACGCGGATCTTGCCGCCCTGGAGCTGCGGCAGGAGCTCGCTCACCGGGTTGATGCTCACCGGGATCTGGCCGCCCATCAGGTCCTGCAGCGCGGGCGCGCCGCCCTTGTAGTGCACCGGCGAGAGCGCCGCGCCCGAATCGCGCGCCAGCATCACGCCGACGAAGTGCGGCGTGCCGCCGGCCGAGGTGGTGGCGTAGAAGGCGCGCTTGGGATCGCCCTTCGCCCACGCGACGTAGTCGCGCACGGTTTTCACTTCCGCCGGCAAGGCCGGCCCCGCCGCCAGCGCGAGCCCCGAGCGCGCGACGAGCGCAATGGGAGTGAAATCCTTCAACGGGTCGTAGGAGAGCCGCTTGAAGCTGTGCGGATAGACCGTCATCAGGAAGTCGGGAGTAAAGAGCAGCGTGCTGCCATCCGGCTCGGCGTTCTTCACCGCCTCGACGCCGGTGCGCCCCGAGGCGCCGACGCGGTTCTCGACGATCGCCGCCGGCGCGTAGTTGCCGCGCAGCTTGTCCGCGACGATGCGCGCGAGCACATCGGTGCCGCCGCCCGCGGGGAACGGCACGACGATGCGCACCGTCTTCTGCGTGGTCTGCGCCCAGCCTTTCGCGCTCAGCGCGATGGCGCCGCCGGCGAGCAGCAATGTCCGGCGCGAAATCATTTCAGCACCGCGAGGCCGGCGTTGCACACCTGCTCGTCCTCGTGCGATTGCACTCCTGAGACGCCGATGCCGCCGACGCACTCGCCCTGCACCATGATCGGCATGCCGCCCTGCACCGGCAGCCCGGGCATCTTGAGGAGCGCCACCCGCCCGGCAGCGATGCGGTCCTCGCTCACCTTCGTCGGACGCCGCGCGAGCGCGGCGCTGCGGCCTTTGCCCGCTGCGATCTCGGAGGTGATCGGTGAAGCGCCGTCCATGCGCGTGAGGAGCAGCACGTGGCCGCCATCGTCGAGGATGGCAATGGTGACGTTCCAGTTGTTCTTCTTCGCCTCCGCCTCGGCCGCCGCGGTGATCCGGCGGCAGTCCTCCAGCGTCAGGCACGGCTTGGTCTTCATGCGCCTCCCAAAAAGAGCAAGGCGAATCTTAGCGTTGCGGAGGGTATCCGAGCACGCGCCTGATCTTGCCCGCCATGTCCGCCTGGCTGAAAGGCTTCATCAGCAGGTCGACGCCAGGGTCGAGCCGGCCGTGGTGGACGATGGCGTTGCGGGCGTAGCCGGTGGTGAAAAGCACCTTGAGATCGGGACGCCGTCGATGCGCCTCGTCGGCCAGCTGGCGGCCGTTGACGCCGTTCGGCAGCCCGACGTCGGTGAACAGCAGGTCGACCTTCGGCTCCCGCTCCAGGAGATCGAGGGCAGCCTGGGCATCGCGCGCGACCAGCACGCGGTATCCGAGATCGCCCAGCACTTCTGCGGTGAATGTGCGCGCGTCGTCGTCGTCTTCGACCGCGAGAATCGTTTCCTTGCCCAGCTCCATCGGCACCGGCGGCGCCTCGGCGACTGTCTCGGCAGATTCCGCTGCGGCCAAGCGCGGCAGGTAGATCTTCACCGTGGTGCCGTCGCCGGGCTCGCTGTAGAGCTTCACGTGCCCGCCGGACTGCTTGATGAAGCCGAACACCTGCGACAGGCCGAGGCCGCTGCCGCCCACGCCTTTCGTGGTGAAGAAGGGCTCGAAAGCCTTTTCGACGATGTCCTTGGTCATCCCGCTTCCGGTATCGCTGACCGCGATCATCGCGTATTGCCCCGGCCGCACCTCGTGATGGGCCGCAGCATAGGTCTCGTCGAGGAACGCGTTCGACGTTTCGATGGTGAGCTTGCCGCCGCGGGGCATCGCATCGCGAGCGTTGATCGCGAGGTTGAGAATCGCGGTTTCCAGCTGGTTCGGGTCGGCGAGCACCGGCCATACGCCGGTGCCGAGCGCGGTCTCCATGCCGATGCCCTCGCCGAGCGCCTGGTGCAGCAGCTCGGTCACGCCGGTTAGGGTATTGTTGACGTCGATGCGCTTCGGGGCGAGCGGCTGGCGGCGCGAGAACGCCAGCAGGTGCTGCGTCAGGCCCGCGGCCCGCTCGACGTTGCGCTTTACCATGCCCACGTAGCGCTGCACGTCGGGATCCGCTGCAGGCAGACGTTGCTGGATCAGGTCTGCCGCGTTCTTGATGACGTGCAGCAGGTTGTTGAAGTCGTGCGCGATGCCGCCGCTCAGCTGGCCGACCGCCTCCATCTTC
>VBCP01000174.1 GCA_005888925.1 Betaproteobacteria bacterium
GCAGCCCGGCGACCGCGCCAAGGGTTATGTCTGGCTGCTGGAGGACATCACCGAGAGGAAGCGCGCCGACGAGGCGCTGCATCGGCTGCTGCGCGAGCAGGACGCGGTGCTCGAGAACGCGCTCGCCGGCATCATCTTCGTGAGAGATCGCCGCATCGTGCGCTGCAACCGACGCTTCGAGGAGCTCTTCGGCTACGACGCGGGCGAGCTCATCAACCAATCGACGCGCTTCATGTTCGCGAGCGACGACGAATACGACGCGGGCGGCGACGCGGTGTACCAGACGATCTGGCAAGGCGAGACGCTGCAGCTTCGCCGCCAGCACCTGCGCAAGGACGGAGCCCTCATCTGGTGCTCGATCTCGGGCCGCGCGGTGCAGAGCGGCGATCCCTCGCAGGGCTCGGTGTGGCTGTTCGAGGACATCACGCAGCAGCACGAGGCCGAGGAGCGGATCGAGCGGGCGCTCGCCGAGCAGGAGCTGATCCTCGACGACGCCACCGTCGGCATCGCCTGGCGCGGGGCCCGGCGAGCTGGTCGGCGAGAGCTCGGCGCCGCTCTTCGCCGACACCGACGACTGGCAGCGTGCCGGCTCGCTCGCCTTCCTCACCACCGCGCCCGGCGGCGCGCACGACGCCGAGTGGCGCTTCAAGCGCCGCGACGGCACGACCTTCCGCTGCCGCACGCGCGGCCGGCGCATCGACGTCGGCGACGAGATCCAGGAATGGATCTGGAGCTTCGAGGACGTCACGGCCGAGCGCGACGCCGACCAGCGGGTGCAGCGGGCGCTCGCCGAGCAGGAGCTGATCCTCGACAACGCCACGGTCGGCATCGCCTTCATCAAGCAGCGCACCTACCAGCGCTGCAGCCCGCGCTTCGAGGAGATGTTCGGCTACGGGCCGGGCGAGCTGATCGGCCAGAGCACGCGCGCCATCTACTGCACGCCCGAAGAGTACGAGCGCGACGGCAGCTGGTACGACCAGATGCAAGACGGCCGCTCGGTCTCAACCGAGCGCCAGTACCAGCGCAAGGACGGAGCTGTCTTCTGGTGCAAGCTCGTCGGCAAGGCGATCGACCCGGCGCATCCGCGCGAGGGCGCGATCTGGATCTACGACGACGTCACCGCCGAGCACGCCGCGCGCGCCTCCCTCGAGGCTTCGCGCGACGCGCTCGAGCGCGCCGTGGCCGACCGCACCGCCGAGCTCGAGCAGGCCAAGGCGCGCGCGCAGCACCTCGCCGACCACGACGCGCTCACCGGGCTGCCCAACCGCCGCCTGCTGGAAGACCGCCTGACGCAGGCCCTCGCGCTCAGCCAGAGGAACCGCAAGCAGACCGCGGTGATGTTCATCGACCTCGACCGCTTCAAGCCGATCAACGACTCGCTCGGCCACGCGGTGGGCGACGTGCTGCTGAAGGAGGTGTCGCTGCGGCTGGTGAACCAGCTGCGGGTCGGCGACACCATCTGCCGCATCGGCGGCGACGAATTCGTGGTGGTGCTGCCCGAGGTGAAGCGCTCCTCCGACATCGCACAGGTGGCGCAGAAGGTGATCGAGCACGTGTCGCAGCCCGCGATGGTGGATGAGCGCGAGCTCGCCGTCACCTGCTCGATCGGCATCGCCGTCTTCCCCGACGACGGGCGCGACGCCGAGACGCTGATCCGCAACGCCGACGCGGCGATGTACCACGCGAAGGAACTGGGCCGCGCCAACTACCAGTTCTTCACCGAGCAGATGAACCAGGCCGCTTCCCGGCGGCTCGCGCTCGAGAGCGATCTGCGCCGCGCCATCGGCAAGGACGAGCTGCGGCTGCACTACCAGCGCATCGTCGAGGCGAAGACCGGCAAAGTTGTGGGCCACGAGGCGCTGGTGCGCTGGCAGCATCCCGAGCGCGGCCTGGTGCCGCCGGGCGAGTTCACCCAGATCGCGGAGGAGTGCGGCCTGATTCTCAAGATCGGCGAGTGGGTGCTGCGCGAAGCCTGCCGCTGGGCGACCTTCATCGGCACCGAGCGCGGCCTGCAGATCGCGGTCAACCTCTCGCCGCGGCAGTTCACCGATCCGAAGCTCGCGCAGATGGTGGCGCAGGCGCTCAAGGAAACCGGGCTGCCGCCGCGGCTGCTCGAGCTCGAGATCACCGAGACGCTCGCCATGCAGCACACCGACATCACGCTCAGCACGCTCAGGCGCCTGAAGAAGCTCGGCGTCTCGATCGCGATCGACGATTTCGGCACCGGCTACTCGAGCCTCGCCTATCTCAAGCGCTTTCCGGTCGACAAGGTGAAGATCGACCGCACCTTCGTCGCCGAAGCGCCGAAGGACCGCGAGGAGGGCGCCATCGTCTCCGCCATCGTCGCGCTCGCCCACGCGCTCGACATCGAGGTGATCGGCGAAGGCGTCGAGAACGACGCGCAGCGCACCTTCCTGCAGCGCTGCGGCTGCGACTACATCCAGGGCTACCTCACCGGCCGGCCGGCCGATTCGGACGCTGCGGCGAAGGATTACGTCTAGATCTGCTTGCCGCGCTTCTCTCTGAGGAGCGCTTCGATTCCCTTGATGTTGAACTCGACGCCGAGCATGTTGGGGTTCACCTCCAGGGCTCTTCGGAACCAGGCGAGCGCATCCTCGTAGCGCTCGAGCTGGAAATAGATCTGCCCCAGTCCCGAGAGCGCGCCGAAGTGGCCGGGGTTGCGCTTGAGCACCTGGTCGCAGTCGGCGATGGATCGCTTCAGGTCGCCGGCGAGGTAGTAGACGGTGGCGCGCTTGTTCCAGCCCTCGGCGAAGTCGGGCTTGCGCTTGACCACCTCCGAGAAGGTGGCGATCGCGGCCTTGTGGCTCCCGGCCTGCATCTCGCCGACGCCGCGCGCCATGAGCTGGTCGACCGCAGCGTCGCCGGAGCGGCTCCACAGCGCCCACAGCCCGCGCTCGGCGTACTCGCGCACGATCGGGCTTTCGTCGCGCAGCCGCTCATGAAGCAGCGGCGCGTCGGACATGCCGCCGTGATTGGCGAGCCATACGATCGCTTCCATGCGCACCGTGGTCTCGGCGTTCGCCAGTGCGGCGAGCGCTTCGCCGCGCGATTTCGCCGGCTCGGGGAATGCCGGCGCCGCGGCGAGTGTTAGCGCTGCTGCAAGGAGTACGATTCGGATTCTGGAAAGGGAGAGCACCATGAACTTGAAATCCGCGCTGGTGATCATAGCGCTTCTTGTTTCAAACGCGGCGTTCGCCGCCGATACGGCAGGATCGTCGTCGCCGAGCCGCGCCGATCCGATGATGGATCGCTACAGCGCGGCGAGCGAGCGCCAGGACTGGAAGACCGCGGCCTCGGTCATGCAGGATGCGCTCGCCAAGGATCCGAGCAACGCCGACTATCACAACCTGTACGACTATTCGCTGCGCAAGAGCGGCACGCAGGACATGGACCTGGTGTTCAAGCACTACAACGAGGCGCTGCGCATCGATCCCAAGCACAAGGGCGCCCACGAATACCTCGGCGAGGCCTACCTATTGGTGGGCAACGTCGCCAAGGCGAAAGAGCACCTGGGCGCGCTCGACAAGCTGTGCTTCTTCGGCTGCAGCGAGTACAGCGATCTCAAGCGGGCCATCTCGGAGCACGAAGCGAAGGCGAAGTAGCTAGCGCGCGAGCTTCGCCAGCGCCTTCTCGTAGTAGCGCGCCTCGAGGCGCGTGCCCAGCAGGACGAGCTTCTTGCGTGCCTTGGCGCGCTCAGCGGAATCGTCGACGTCCCGCGCCGCGTAGCCTGCGTTCCTGAGGATGCGATAGGCGAGCCGCAGCTCTTCCGGCAGCAGCGGATCCTCGTCGTCGAGGTCGAGCGGCCGACCCGCGCCGGGCAGGTCGTCGAACTCGCCGCGCGCGATCGCTTCCTCGATTCTGCGCTCAGCTAGATAAAGCAGCACCGTCACTGCGCGGATCATAACCGCCCGAGCGCACGCCCGTTTCCAGGTCGATGGTGATGCCGTGGGCATGGCCGGCAAGCTCGTTCCAGTCGCCCCAGCGGTCGACCGGATGGCCGCGACGCGCGAGCTCGTCGATCGTCGCGCGCGGATAGCGCGCCTCGATGTGCAGCGTGTCGCGCGCCTCGCCGAGCGCGAAGCGCCCCGAGAGCCAGCGCGGCCCCGCGACCGCTTCCTGGATGTTCCGTCCGAAGTCGATCATCGCGACGTACGCCTGCAGGTGGATCTGTGGCTGGCCGTCCGCGCCCATGCAGCCGAGCGCCGCCCACAGCTTCTCGTCCTTGAACGCAAGCGACGCGATCAGCGTATGCAGCGGCACCTTGCCCGGCTCGAGCCGGTTGGGATGCGCCGGATCGAGCGAGAAATACGCGCTGCGGTTTTGCAGCACGACGCCGGTCGCCCCCGAGGTGACGCACGAGCCGAACACGCCGTACAGGCTGAAGATCAGCGACGCTGCGTTGCCGGCGGCATCGACCGCCGCGACGTAGACCGTGTCCCCGGCCAGGCTGCCGTACGACGGCACCTGGTCCCAGGCGAGCGCGCGCGCCGGATCGATGAGGCGGCGCCGCTCGTCCGCATATGTTTTGGAAATCAGGCGCTGCATCGGCACCTCGGCGAAGCGCGGATCGGCGAGCCAGCGCTCGCGGTCGTGATACGCGATCTGCTTCGCCTGCACCAGGAGATGGACATGATCGGGGCCGAGGAAAGGCCCGAGCTCGAACGGCTCGATGAGATTGAGCATCTCGAGCACCGTGAAGCCTTGCGTCGGCGCGGGCGTCTCGTAGATCGTGACGCCGCGATAGGTGCCGCGGATCGGCTCGCCCCAGTAGGCGCGTTGCGCGGCGAGGTCGTATTCGGTAAAGAAGCCGCCGAGCTTGGCGAGCTGTGCCGCCACCTCGCCTTCGTAGAAGCCGGCGCGGCCCTCGCCGGCGATGGCCTCGAGCGTGCGCGCGAGCGCCGGATTCGCGAGTTGCGATTTTCCGACGGGAAAAAGCGCCGCCGATGCGGGATCCTGGGCGAGCTCGGACGCGGTCTCGGCGATCCAGCGCGAAAGGCGCGCGCTCACGGGATAGCCGTCGCGCGCGTAGTGGATGGCGGCCTCCAGGCAGCGCGCGAGCGGCAGTTTGCCGAAGCGCGCATGGGCTTCGCAAAAGCTCGCCACCGCGCCGGGGGTCGTCAGGGTTGCGGGGACGATCCCGCGGAACGGGATCTCCTTTTGGTTGAAGCGCTCGAGAGCGGCCGACGCCGCGGCGCGGCCGCCGCCGGCGAGATGCGAGACCGCGCGCTGGCCAGCATCGTAGATCAGCCAGAAGGCGTCGCCGCCGATGCCGCACATGTGGGGATAGATGACGCCGAGCGTCGAGGCCGCGGCGATCGCGGCGTCGACCGCCGAGCCGCCGCTGCGCAGCGCGTCCACGCCGGCTTCTGAGGCGAGCGCGTGCGGGCAGGCCACCATGCCGCGCGCGGCTTCTATTTGAGCTTTTTCCTTGCGAGGCGGGTGCCGGCCACCAGCGCTTCCAGCTTCTTCAGCGCGATCTCGCGATCCATCGGCGCCATGCCGCAGTTGGTGCACGGGTAGAGGTGCTTGAGCGGCACGTACTTCGCCGCCTTCGTGATGGTGGCGGCGACCTCGGCCGGTGTCTCGACCTGGTCACTGGCGACGTCGATGACGCCGATGAGCACGTCTTTTCCCTTGAGCAGACCCAAAAGCTCGAGCGGCACCTTCGAGTGTATGCATTCGAGCGACACCTGGTCGATCCTGCTCTTCGCCAGCGCCGGGAAGATTTCCTCGTACTGACGCCATTCGGCTCCCAGCGTGCGCTTCCAGTCGAGGTTGGCCTGGATGCCGTAGCCGTAGCAGATGTGCACGCAGGTCGTGCACTTCAGGCCCTGGATCGCGCGATGCAGCGCCTGGATGCCCCAGCGCTTCACGTTCTCCAGGTAGACGTTGAAGGCGGGCTCGTCGAACTGGATGACGTCGACGCCGTCCTTCTCGAGCGCGCGCGCCTCCTGGTTCAGGAGCTCGGCGAACGCCATGGCGAGCTTCACCTTGTCGCCGTAATGCTCGTCGGCGATGGTGTCGACGATGGTCATCGGCCCTGGCATGGTGATCTTCAGCTTGCGAGCCGTATGGGCGCGGGCGAGCTGGGCCTCGATCCGGTGCACGCGGCCCTTCAGCTTCAGCGGCCCCGTGACGACCGGCACCATCGCGTCGTAGCGGTTGTTGCGGATGCCCATCTTCACCTTGCGGGAAAAATCGATGCCCTCGACCGACTCGAGGAAGCCGTGCACGAAGTGCTGCCGGGACTGCTCGCCGTCGGTGACGATGTCGAGCCCGGCATCCTCCTGCGCCTTGAGCCAGAGCAGCGTCGCGTCGCGCTTCGCCTGCTCGAGCTCCATGCCCGCCGCTCGCCAGGCCGGCCACAGCTTGCGCGGCTCGGCGAGCCAGGCAGGCTTCGGCAGGCTCCCGGCGATGGTGGTCTTCAGCATTTCTGATCCTCCTGCGCTTATCGTACGATGGCGGGCGTCACTCCAGGGGAAGGTGCCGGATGATTCCTGAAGAGCTCGACAAGCGGCTCGCGGCAATCGAACAGCGCCTGACTCGCATCGAATCGCGTTTCGCGCCGCCGCCGGCGCAAGCGCCGCGGCCGGCGGCACCCAAACCGCCCCCTGGCGCTGCCCGTCCCGCGGCGCCTCAGCCGCAGCCGGCGGCAGAGGAAAGTCCGTCGCTCGTCACGAGCATCCTTGGCTGGGGCGGCGCCGTGGCATTGGTGCTCGCCGCCGCATATCTGATCCGCCTCGGAATCGACAGCGGCTGGCTCACGCCGATGCGCCAGGTCGCGCTCGCCGCGATCGCCGGCCTCGTGCTGATCGGCGCGGGCTTTTGGCTGAGCGCGCTCGACCGCCAGTACGCGGGCCTGCTGCCCGCCGTCGGCATCGCCATCCTTTTCCTGGCGACTTATGGCGCGCATCTCTATTACGGCTTCATCGACGCGACCATCGCCGCGGCAGCCGTGATCGCCATCTGCCTCGCCTCGCTTTGGCTGTGCCGCGCTTTCAGGAGCGACCTCTACGCGCTCTTCGCCGTGGCGGGCTCGTATTCGGCGCCGTTCCTCCTCTCCAGCCTGCGCGGGTCGATCACCGATCTGGTGGTCTATTTCTCGGCCTGGAGCGTCGTCTTCAGCGTCTACGCGATCTGGCACGGCCGGCGCCTCATCTATCTCCTCGCGCTCTATCTCGCGCTGATTGGCTTCGATCTCATCTGGCGCAACCGCGCGCCGCTGGAATGGGTGCCCGCGCTCGCTTTCCAGACGGCGCAGTTCGTGATCTTCGGCATCGCGACTGCGCTCTATTCGATCCGACGCGGCGAGCCGCTCGATGGCAATACCGCGCTCGGGCACCTGCCGCCGCTCTTGCTCTTCTACTTCCTACAGTACACGCTGCTCGCCCGCCACCTGCCGGCCGCCGCGCCCTGGATCGCGGTCGGCAGCGCCGCGGCCCTCGGCCTGCTCTACGGCATCGCGCGCGCCGCGCTCAAGCGGCCGCTGCCCGGCGGCGAGTTCCTGCTTTGGAGCTATGTCGCGCTGGTGCTCTTCCATGCCGGCTACGTGGAGTCGGTGCCGAAGCACTGGGCGCCGTGGGTTGCCTTCCTCCTCGTGCCGATCGCCGGCGTCGTGAGCGCGCGGCGCCTAAGCGCCGCCGCCTGGCCGCTCTGGTTCGCGGTCGCGATCATCTTCCTCGTGAATTACCTGCGCGTGATCCTCGACACCGACCTGCAGGGCGTGGCCGCCAGGCCGGCGCTCGCCGTCGCCTATGCGATCGAGCTCTACGCGGCGTACTGGCTGGTGCGCGGCAAGCAGGAATTCCCGGCGCTGCTGGCGCTCTACGCCGGCCACATCAGCGCGATGGCTGCGGCGCTGCATCTGCTCGACACGCGCATCGTCGAGTCGACCGCGTGGGCCCTGCTCGCGCTCGCCTGCCTGGGCATCGCCTGGGCGCAGCGCGACCGCCTGCTCGGCCAGTCGTCCCTGCTGCTCTTCGGCGCAACGGCGGCAAAGGTGATGCTCTACGACCTGAGCGGCGCGCCGCCGGTCGCGCGCATCATCAGCCTGGTTGTCCTGGGGGTCGCCTTCTACGCCGGCGGCCTGCTTTACCAGCGGATCGATCGCGCCGCAGCACAGTCGTAGGATGGCATTTCATGTCCTGGCTGAGGACTAGCGTGGCGGCCGCCAGCATTCTCAGCGCTGGCTGCGCGGTTCCGCCCGAGCGCGCGGAGCGCGAACGTGCGCTGCGCAGCGCGATCGAGCCCTGCCTGCAGCGCTACCCAGCCGTGAAACTCACCGGCATCGATGACTACGGCCGCGTCTACGTGCGCGCGAGCGAGCACGACTTGGCCGAGGTCGAAGGCTTCGAGCGCTGCTCGAAGGAGGCGATACAGCGCGAAGGTCTCGAGCGCATCGGGACCGGAAAGCTCGCGGGCGGCGCGGCGCCGACGAGCGTTGCGATCAGGACCGCCTACACGGCCTTCCTGGTGCCGGTACAGATCAACGGCGTGAGCGCCACCCTGGTGCTCGATACGGGCGCGAGCCAAACGATGATCAGCCCGGAGCTGGCGCGGCGCGCCGGCATGGAGATCAAGCGGGGAGCGCCTTTGATCGCCGGCAATGTGGTCGGTGGACGCAGAGTGTCGGTGCCCCTGGTCAGGGCGCGCTCGGTAAGCGTCGGCGCGGCGGTGGTCGAAGACCTGGACATCGGCGTGTTCGACGCGCTGCCCGGGCGGCCGGAGGTCGACGGCTTGCTCGGCGCGAGCTTCCTGCATCATTTCAAGTTCACCGTCGACCGGAAAAATTTACAACTCCTGCTGGAGCCGGTCGCCGCTGAAAAGTAGCGTCGCGAATCTGCGACGCGTGCGCGCGGCGCGCCTATCGTTCATAATGCGACAGGTCGTAGGGAGGAATCGTCACATGGTTTTTTGCAGCACGCTGGGCGCGCTTGCGTCCTTTCTGATCGGCATTCTCGATCCGCGGGTGTTGAACAAGGCGGGACCCGACTGGCTCTGGATGGGCGGGCGCGATGACGTCATCCGCAACCTGTACTTCAAGCCGAACGGCAGCTTCCGGCGCTACGGCCGCCCGGCGCTCTTCGTGACGTTCGTCGCCGGCTCGGCCGCGATCGCTTGGATGCTGCATCCGCTGATGTAACGCACCGCGGCGGCTGCCACTGCGGCGCCGTGCGTTTCGAAGTCCTGGCCCCGGCCGACCTCACGGTCGTGGACTGCAACTGCTCCATCTGCACGAAAACCGGCTACCTGCACCTCCTGGTGGAGAAGTCGCGCTTTCGCCTCCTCAAGGGCGCCGAGGCGCTCGCGACATACCGCTTCAATACCGGCGCCGCGCAGCACCTCTTTTGCAAAGTCTGCGGAATAAAGTCATTCTATGTACCGCGGTCGCATCCGGACGGGTACAGCGTCAATGCACGCTGCCTCGACCCGGGCACCGTGAAGCGCACGCAGATAAACGCGTTCGACGGAGCCAACTGGGAATCTTCGGCTAGGGAGAGAAAATGGGCAAAGTGATCATCGCGGCACTGGTGCTGGGCCTTTCAGGCACAGCTTGGGCGCAGAAGAAGGATTGCGCCGAGCTGAAGGGCGAGATCGAGGCCAAGATCAAGAAGAACGGCGTCGACAAGTTCACGCTCGACATCGTCGACGCCGACAAGCAGGCCGAGGGCAAGGTGGTCGGCACCTGCGACGGCGGCGCGAAGAAAATCGTCTACAAGCGGGGCTGAGCAGCGCGCAGCGGCAGCAGCCAGAGGATGGCTGCGAGCTGCAGCAGCACGAGCACGCTGAGCGCCGCCGTGTAGCCGGCCGGCGAGTAGCGGCCATCCACGATCGGGTACAACTTGAGCGCGGCGCCGATCGCCCATTGGATGGCGAACGACAGCGCGAACATCAGCACGTTGGCCGCCGTGCTCACCCGGCCGGTCATCTCCGGCGGGAAGAGCGGCGTCAGCAACGCGTAGGCAAGCGCCGCGGAAATCCCGGTGAACGAATAGGCCGCCAGCAGGGCCGCGAGGCCCGTCTGCACGCCCGCCGCGATGAGCGCGAGCATCGCGAGTGAGACGCTGAGTCCCAGCTTGTAGACCGTCATGCGCGAGATGCCTGCCTGCGCGAGCCGGTCGCTCGCGACGCCGAAGAACACCGAGCCCGCGATATACCCGAGCGCGGTGACGAGCAGGTAGCCGGCCACGGCGTGGCGCGGCTGCCCCGCAACGTCGTAGAGCCATGGCCCGAGCCACAGTCCCTGCAGCGCAATGTAGATCCCCTGTCCGAATACCAGCGGCAGCCCGATGCGCCAGAACGCGAGCGTCGAAAATACGCGACCAAACCCGGCGATCTGCGTGCGCAATGTCTGACCCTGGCCCGGCAGCGGCTTTTCCGGCACCACGAAAAACACCAGCACCGCGGCGGCAAGCGACATCGCGGAGAGGCAAAAGAACATGCCGCGCCAGCCGAGCCACTCGACCACCGCCTCGGCAGGCGCCGTCGCGGCGAGCGAGCCCAGGCCGCCGACCGCGAGATAGAGGCCGTTGAGCGTGGCGAGGCGCGACAGCGGAAACCAGAGCGAGAACGCCTTGATCGCGCCCATCAGCGCGCGGCCGAGCGAGAGCGTGCCGAGATCGCGCGCCAGGCCGAAGACCAGCGCACCGGCGGCGGCGCAGAGCAACAGCGCGGCGACGACGCGACGCGGACCGTAGCGGTCGAGCAGCACGCCGAGCGGCAGCTGGAACGCGGCGAAGGCGAGCAGGTACATCGAGGTGAGGAAGCCGAGATCGGCCGGCGTGAGCGCGAATTCCCCGGCCAAGTCCTTGGAGATGATCGCGTTGACGTTGCGGAAGAAGAACGAGAGGAAGTAGCCCGCGGCGAATGGGCAGAACACCACAAGCATGGCGTTCACGGGTAGATTACGCGCCATGCCGAAACGGCTGATCGTGGGCATCACCGGCGCAACGGGCGCGATCTATGGCATTTCGCTGCTGCGCGCGCTGAAGGAGCTCGGCGGCTGGGAAAGCCACCTCGTGCTGACCGATGCCGGCGTGCTCAACGTCTGGCACGAGCACAAGATGAAGCGCAAGGATGTCGAGCGCCTCGCGCACGTCGCCTATCACCCCAAGGACATCGGCGCGACGATCGCCAGCGGCTCGTTCGTCACCGAGGGCATGGTGATCGCCCCCTGCTCGATGAAGACCCTCGCCGCCGTGGCGCATGCGCACGCCGACGACCTCGTTTCGCGCGCCGCCGACGTGGTGCTGAAGGAGCGCCGCCGGCTCGTGCTCGTGCCGCGCGAGACGCCGCTCAACCTCGCGCACCTGCGCAACATGGTCGCGGTCACCGAGATGGGCGGCATCATCATGCCGCCGATGCCGGCTTTCTATGCGCGACCCAAGACGCTCGACGACCTTGTGGCGCACACGGTCGGCCGCATCCTCGACCTCTTCGGCGTGCGCACGACCAAAGTGAAGCGCTGGCAGGGCCTCAAAGGAAATCCCGCAGCGCCTGATTGAACGTCGCGGCCTGTTCGACGTTCGAGATGTGCGCCGCCTGCGGAATCATCACCAGCCTCGCTCCCGGCACGTTCTCGCCGATGTGGCGCGTGCCCGGCGCCGAGGGATCCTGCTCGCCGGCGATCGCGAGCACCGGCAGCTTGATCTCCTTCAGGCGCGCGGTGGTGTTGAGCTTCATGATCGCCTGGCCGCAGCCGACGTAGCCCGCGACGGGCGTATTGGCGATCAGCTCGGCGATCTTCCTGGCCGGCGGCGACTCGCGGAACGAGGGCGTGAACCAGCGCTCCATCGTCGAGGGCACGAGCGGCTTCATGCCCTTCGTCTGCGCGAGCTTGATGCGCTCTTCCCACTGCTTGATCGCCTCGGGCGGCTGCGCGTGGCTGGTATCCGCCAGCACCATCTTGTCGAAGAGCTTGGTCTGCCTGAGCGCGAGCGTCTGGCCGATCATGCCGCCGATCGACAGGCCCATGTACGCGGCGCGCTCGATTTTCAGTTCCTTCATCAGCCCGAACACGTCGTGCGCGAGCATGTCCAGCGTATAGGGGCCTTGGGGCGCCGCGCTCTGTCCATGCCCGCGCATGTCGTAGTTCAGGATGCGGTAGCGGTCCTTGAACGCCGCCACCTGCGGGTCCCACATGCGCACGGTGCAGGCGAGCGAGTGGCTCAGCACCAGCCAGGGTGCGCCTTCCTTGCCGGTGACCTCGTAGTAAAGCTCGGTGCCGTTCACTTTCGCTTTCATGCTTCCTCCACGATAAGAGGGATCAACATCTCGTCTTCGTGCGTGCCGCCGTGGTTGCCGATGTGCAGCCAGCGCGGCTCGCCCGGGGTCCAGTCCTTCACCGTATAGCGGTTGCGCATGACGATGGCGACATCGCCGATGCGCTCGGCGAAACGCGGATGCGCCTCGCCCGGCCCGAACCATCCTTCTTCCACTAGCCTGTCGCTCGGCATCACGTCGGCCTTATCACCCAGCCAGTCCTGCGCCCGCTTCGAAAAATCCTCCGGTGCATGCACGTGGCAGTAGGCCACACGTCGCTCGCCGCACAGCGGAAATTTCAGCAGCGGAAGAAGAAAAGCGGGCAGCTCGAGCGATTCATCCGGCGCCACGTCGATGAAGCCGTGGTCCGCCGTCGCCACCACGACGGTGTCCGTGCCGGCGAGGCGCGAGAGCAGCGCACCGAATGCGGCATCGACGATCTCGAACTCACGCGATGCCTGCGTGCTCTCGCAGCCGAAGCGATGCGAGATCGCATCGTAGTGCGGCCAGTAGGCGTAGATGAACTTGCGCTCGCCGCTTGCCTTCACCGCGCGCTCGATCTGCGCCACCAGCTCGTCGACGTTGCCGTACGCGATGCGCTCGGCGCCGCGGCAATGCACGCTGTTGTAGTGCGAGTCGATGATCTCGCGATACGTCACCACCACCGATTTCACCGGCAGCGCGCCGAACAGCGCCGGTGAGGTGAATATCCGCTCGGCGCTTACACCGCGCGCGCTGAGCGAAATCATGTCGCCGCGGCTGCGAAACGGCAGCGCGGCCGAGACGCAGCCCGCTTCGCCGAAATACGTGAACCAGCCGGTGAGGCCGTGCTCGAGCGGCGTGCATCCGGTGTAGGACGTCGTGATGGCGGACGCCGTCGTCGATGGGAACACGGAGGTGAGCGATGTGCGCCTGCGGCGCGCGAGCTCGCTGCCGGCGCCGTGGCGCATGAGGTAGTTGTCGCCCAGGCCGTCGATGATCAGCAGGACGAGGTTCTTCGACCGCGATGCGAGCTCGAAATTTCTGAGCGGTTGGTGCAGCGGTTCGCCGCCGCGCGACGCGACGACCGAAGCGACCAGATTGACGAGGCTGCCGCCCGCATAGTCAGGTCGCATGCCTTGATTTTAGGGGTAGAATCTTGCATCCCCCTCCGAGGTTTTCGCCATGCGGCTCGAAGTGCATCTGCACGCCGATATTCCGATTCTCGAAGGCGTCTCGCGGCGCCAGATCGAGCAGGCCTTCACGCCGCTGCTCGAATATCTTGACGCCGACGGCCTCGGCGACGTGAAGAGCCTCGAGCAGGACGAGCCGGGCTTCAAGTTCGACGAGAAGGAGCTGATCCTCTACATCTGCTGGACCGGCGAGGTCGGCCGCAGCTTCCACGGCGCGCTCGAGGCGGCGCTCGAGAGCCTGGGACCTTACTGCTACGAAGCGGTGGAGGTCGACGTGACGGTCTATCACGAGAACGGCGAGCAGGAGTCGAAGCTGCTCTTCGTCGGCCCGACCGCGCAGGCGATCCACGAGGCGCAGCGCCGCTGCATGATGGAAGACGTCGCGGCAATCCTCGCGCGGCAGTTCGAAAAGGAGAAGGTCGCCGAAGTCACCGCGCTGGTGAACGCCTCGCGCAAGAATCTGCATTAATAATTCGGGGCCAGGGTCGTAATTAATCGCCGCCTCGATCGGCGCTAATGGCTGGCCCCAAGTACCCCGGTTTTGACACGCTGGCGCTGCACGCCGGCCAATCGCCCGATCCGGCGACCGGCGCTCGCGCCGTGCCGATCTACCAGACCACTTCCTACGTCTTTCGCGACACCGAGCACGCGGCCTCGCTCTTCAACATGGAGCGCGCGGGCCACGTCTATTCGCGCATCTCCAACCCTACGGTTGCTGTTCTTGAAGAAAGAATTGCTGCCCTGGAAGGCGGGGTAGGGGCGATCGCCACCGCCTCGGGCCAGGCGGCGCTGCATCTCGCGATCGCCACGCTGATGGACGCGGGCAGCCACATCGTCGCGTCGGGCTCGCTCTATGGCGGCTCGCACAACCTGCTCGCCTATACGCTCAAGCGCTTCGGCATCGCCACAACCTTCGTCAATCCCCGCGAACCGGATGCCTGGAAGCGCGCCATCCGGCCGGAAACGCGCCTGCTCTTCGGCGAGACGCTCGGCAATCCGGGACTCGATGTGCTGGACATTCCCGCGGTAGCGGAAATCGCCCACGGCATAAAGGTGCCGCTGCTGGTCGATGCGACCTTCACCACGCCGTACCTGATGAGGCCTTTCGCGCTCGGCGCGGATCTGCTGTATCACTCGGCGACCAAGTTCCTCGGCGGCCACGGCGTCGCCATCGGCGGTGTGCTGGTCGACTCAGGCCGCTTCGACTGGGACGCGTCCGGCAAATTCGCGACGCTCACCGAAGCCTATGCCGGCTTCCACAACATGGACTTCGCGGAGGAGTCGGGCACCCGCGCGTTCCTCCTGCGCGCGCGGCGCGAAGGCCTGCGCGATTTCGGTGCCTGCATGGCGCCGATGACCGCCTTCCAGATCCTGCAGGGCGTAGAAACCTTGCATCTGCGCATGCCGCGGCACGTCGAATCGACCAGAACGATTGTGAAATTCCTCGCGGCGCATCCGGCGGTGGCGAAGGTGATCTATCCCGAGCTGGCGGAGCATCCGGACCACGAGTTGTGCAAGAAGCTGCTGCCCAAGGGCGCGGGCGCGGTGTTCTCGTTCGAAATCAAGGGCGGCCGTCCTGCGGGCAAGGCGTTCATCGAAGCGCTGCGCGTCTTCTCCCATCTCGCCAACGTCGGCGATGCGAAATCCCTGGTGATCCACCCGGCGACCACTACGCACTACCGCATGAGCGATGAGGATCTGAAGAAGGCGGGCATCACCGCAGGCACCGTGCGCCTCTCCATCGGGCTCGAGGATGCGCAGGACCTGATCGACGATCTCGACCGAGCGCTCAAGGTTTCGCAAAAGTGAAGCTGGACGTCGGCGGGAAGGAGGTATTTGCCTATACCGCCAACCACGAGCTCGATCCGGCGAAGCGCACGGTGGTCTTCGTGCACGGCGCGGGGCTCGATCATTCCTGGTTCGGCCTGCAGAGCCGCTATTTCGGCTACCACGGCTGGAACGTGCTCGCCGTCGATCTGCCCGGCCACGGGCGCTCGGAAGGCCCGCCGCTCACCGCGGTGCCGGCGATGGCCGATTGGCTGGTGAAGCTGCTCGGCGCGGCGAAGATCGAGCGCGTGAGCCTGGTCGGCCATTCGATGGGCACGCTCGTGGCGCTCGACTGCGCCGCGCGCCATCCCGCGCTGGTCGAGCGCGTTGCCTTGATCGCCACGGCTCAGCCGATGAAGGTGAGCGACGCGTTCCTCGACGCGGCGAAGCGCAATTCCTACGATGCGTTCGACATGTCCACGATCTGGGGCCACGCGCCGCAGGTGCCGCTCGGCGGCAATCCCAATCCGGGCATGTGGATGTACGGCGATACGCAGGCGCGCCTCGAGCGCCTCGCGCCGGGCGTGCTCTACGCCGACCTCAAGGCGTCGAACGACTACGTGTTCCCCGGCGGCGTGAAACGCCCCGTGCTGTTCATCCTCGGCAAGCGCGACGTGATGACGCCGCCGCGCGCGGCGAAGACGCTGCAGGAGCAGATTCCCGGCGCGCAGACCGTGCTGATCGACTTCTCCGGCCATTCGCTGATGGCCGAGGCCCCCGACGCCACGCTCGACGCGCTGATAAAGTTCCTCCAGCCATGAGCAGACTCCTCGCCATCCTGTTCACCGCGCTGCTGCCGCTCGCTACGGCGGCGCAGTCCTACCCGATGAAGCCGGTGAAGATCATCGTCCCAGCGCAGCCCGGCGGCGGGCTCGATCTCATCGGCCGGACCGTCGCCGACCAGCTCTCGCGCGCGCTCGACCAGTCGTTCATCGTCGAGAACTCCGGCGGCGGTGGCGGCTTGATCGCGGCGATGAGCACCTCGCGCGCCGCGCCCGACGGCTATACGCTGATGGTGGGCTACGTCGGCACGCACGGCACCAATCCGGCGGTGCGCAAGCTGCCTTACGACGCCATCCGGGACTTCACGCCGATCGCGATGGTCGGCGGCACGCCCAACCTGCTGGTCATCGCGCCGGCGGTGCCGGCCGCGGACTTGCAGAGTTTCATCGACTACGCGAAGAAGAATCCGAAGAAGCTGAACTACGGCACCGGCGGCATCGGCCTCCTGAACCACCTGGCGCTCGAGCAGTTCCGTGCGGCCGCGGGCCTCGAGGAAGCGGTCTACGCGCACTATCGCGGCATCGGACCCGCGATCGCCGACCTGCTCGGCGGCCAGATCCAGGTGCTCATGCCGGGCCTCGCCGCGGCGCTGCCGCACATCCGCGCCGGGAAGCTGGAACCGCTCGCCATCACGGGCCTGCAGCGCCATCCGCTGCAGCCGGATCTGCCGACGTTCGAGGAACTCGGCTACAAGGGCTTCGACGGCGTGCAATGGTACGGCATCGTCGGCCCGGCGAAGCTGCCCGCGGAGATCACGCGCCGGCTGAACGGTGAGATCAACAAGGCGCTCCGCTCGCCGGCGCTGCAGCAGCGCCTCTCCGGCGAAGCCATCGAGCCGATGCCGATGACGCCCGGCCAGTTCGGTCAGTTCATCCAGGCGGATATCGCGCGCTGGAGCGCGCTCGCGCGCGAGCGCAACATCCGGCTGGACGACTAGCGGAAGGCTGCGAGGTCGACCGGCGCGTCGAACGCGCCGCGCACATAGGCGAGGAAGCGCTCGGCCTGCGCCGCGCTCCAGCCGCCGTAGGTGCAGTTCAGGCGGAACTTGTCCTCGATGTCAGCCCGAGAGAGGGGCTCGTGCGCGCCGCCGCGCATGTGCGCCTGCCGCTCCTCGAGCTCGCGGCCGTCTTTCAGCCGCACGCGTACGTGGCCGGTGAATTCGTCCGGGTAGGGATTGTGCGGATCGATCTGGTAGCGCACCTTGCCGGCGAGCGATTGAAGGCGCTGATCGCGCACACGCTCTTCGGTGAATGCATCCAGTCCCGCATGGCCGAGGACGAACCCGGCGGCGATGCAGTACGGCGAGCTGAACTTCGCGGCATAGGCGTTCGGCGGCTGTTGCTTGGCGGCCAGCGGCTCCCAAAGCCGGTGCACCGTGCCCTCGGCCGCCTCGCACACAACCTCCACAATGTCGCCCACGTTGACGCGTTTCGCGAGCCGCCGCGCGCAGTCCACGTACGGCTGGGTCATGGTGCCGCAGGCATACGGTTTGAAGGCGATGCTGCCGGCGACCCAGCGCTCGCCAAAGCCATCGACGAGCTTCGCCCAATCGCCCTCGGTCGTGTGGGCGAAGGCTTGGTAGAGCCCGTGCGTGCCCTCGAGCACGGTGCGCGGCCCGATGAAGCCGGCACGCGCGAGGTCAACGGCGCGGATCGCCGACTGCGCGGCCCAGCCCGGATGCAGGCGCTTGGTCCACGCGCCTTCGGCGAGATATTCGATGATGCCGCCGGCCATCGAGCCGACGATGCCGAGCGCGTTGACGAACTCGCGCTCCGACAGCCGCAAGGCGCTCGCCACGCCCGCCGCGGCGCCCACCGCACCGAGCACCGCGGTCGGATGAAAGCTGGCCTTGTGGATGCGCTTGGGCGCGACCAGGCTCGCGCGGCACATGAGCTCCGCGCCGACCGCGATGCCCGCCAAAGCGTCGGCTCCCTTTAGTTTTTCCCTTTCGGAAACGGCGAGCACTGCCGGCACGATGACGGCGCCGCCGGCGTCGAACGCACGTTCGTGGCCGATGGCCGTGCAGGCACCGGAGGTTTCCCAGCCGCCGAGAGCGGCGCGCACGTAATCCGTGCGCCGCGCCGCGACGCAAAGGCCGGCGATGTCGACCAGCAGCTTCTCCGCGGTCTCGCGGAACGCAGGCGACGAGGCGCGCGCGCGCGGGATGGCGCTCGCGAGCCGTTCGGAGATGGATGAATTCGGGGCCAGGGTCGTAATTATTCTGTATTCCAGCGGGTTCGGCCCACGAACCACATCATGAGCAGCCCGCCGACGGTCATGCCGAACGCGACCACGGCGAAGATCCCGGAGAGCGACGCCGCCGCCGCGCCGCCCACGAGCACGATGGCGAGGCGCGTGGTGCCCGCGAGCACCGGCATCAGCATGCGGCCCGCGCCCTGCGAGGCGAAATAGAGCGCGATGCCGACGCCGAGGAACGGG
>VBCP01000175.1 GCA_005888925.1 Betaproteobacteria bacterium
TGAAGCTGCTGCGCGTGGTGCACGCGGTCACCGACATCACGCAGATCGACGCCAAGGGACGCGAGCAGCTCTCGGTGTCGCGCCTGAAGATGGACGAGGCGGGCACCGACCGCGACTGGTCGCAGGAGCCCTCCTTCAAGAACGCGCGCCCGGGCCAGACCTGGTATGGGCCGGTGTACTTCCGCAAGGAGACCGAGCCCTACATGTCGATCGCGGTGCGCTCGGGCGGCGAGGCGGGCGCCGTGACGGTGGCCGAGGTCAACCTCAAGTTCATCTGGGACGTCGTCACGCGCATCAAAGTCGGCCAGAAGGGCAAGGCCTACGTGGTCGACAGCACCGGGCATCTCGTTGCCGATCCGGACATCGGCCTAGTACTGCGCAAGACCGACATGGCGGGCCTCGATCAGGTGAAGGCGGCGCTCAAGCCCGATTCCGAGGACGCGCTCGCCATGCTGGCGAAGGACCTCGGCGGCACCAGCGTGCTCACGGCATTCGCCCCGATCGAGCCGGCGCGCGATATGCCGCTGTAGGGCGCGCGGCCGACGCCGCTTGGCTGGAAAGTGTTCGTCGAGCAGCCGGTGGTCGAGGTCTACCAGGCGCTCGACGCCACCGTGATCCGCACCGTCGCGATGCTGGTGGCGGGCCTGCTCTTCTCAGCTCTTGCGGCGATGTGGCTCGCGCGCAGCATGGCGCGGCCGATCAGCGTGCTGCAGGAAGGCGCGCAACGCATTGGCGCGGGCGACCTCGACACCCAGATCCAGATGAAGACCGGCGACGAGCTCGAGACGCTCGCCGACCAGTTCAACGCCATGACCGCGCAGCTGCGCGAGTCGTACGCCGGCCTCGAGCGCAAAGTGGAAGAGCGTACGACAGCATTGAAGCAAACGCTCGAACAGCAGACGGCCATCAGCGAAATTTTGCGCGTGATCTCGAGCTCGCCGAGCGACGTGCAGCCGGTGCTCGACGCCGTGGTCGAGCGCGCCGCGCGCATCTGCGAAGCGCAATTCGCCGATATCGTGCTCGCCGATGGCGATCGACTGCATTTTGCCGCCTCGCTTGGCGAAATCGGCCGTCCTGCATCTACCGATAGAAGCCACCCGCTGAATCGCCTGACGGTCATGGGACGCTCGATCGTCGACCGCCAGCCGGTGCACATCAGTGACCTGCAGGACGTATCGGCCGAATCGGAGTTCCCGCGCGGGCGCGCCATGGCGCTCGAATACGGCCATCGCACCATTCTGGCGGTGCCCCTGCTGCGCGAGAACAAGGCCCTCGGGACCATTGTCGTCCGCCGGCGTGAGGTGCGGCCGTTCGAGGATAAATACGTCACGCTGCTAAAAACCTTCGCCGACCAGGCCGCGATCGCGATCGAAAACGTCCGGCTGTTCAACGAAACGAAGGAATCGCTCGGGCAGCAGACCGCGATTTCGGAAGTGCTGCGTGTCATTTCCAGCTCGCCGAGCGACGTGAAGCCGGTGCTCGACGCTGTCGCAGACCGCGCGATACGGCTATGTGACGCGAAAGCGGCGACGATCTACGTCCTGGAGGGGAACGTTCTGCGCCGTACAGCGTTCCAGGGTCCGCCTGAGCTGTTGGGCGGTGAAACCCTGCCGTACACCCCTGAATCGCTCACCGGCCGCACTATCGCCGAAGGCAAGGCGATCCACGTGCCGGACATCGAGCACGAGCAGGCGGCCTATCCTCGCAGCTGGCAGGCGGCGCAGAGGCTCGGCAATCACAGCATGCTTTCCGTGCCGCTGATGCGCGAGGGCAAGCCCTTCGGCACGATGTTCTTGCGCCGCGCTGAGGTGCGGCCGTTCAGCGAGAAGCAGATCGTGCTCGCCACGACGTTCGGGGATCAGGCGGCAATCGCGATCGAGAACGTGCGCCTGTTCAACGAGACGAAGGAAGCGCTCGAGCAGCAGAAGGCCTCAGGCGATGTGCTCGGCGCCATTTCGAGCTCGATCGCCGACACTAAGCCGGTGTTCGACAAGATCCTCGACAGCTGCGAGCGGCTCTTTGAAGGGCACTTCGTCGGCATCACCGTCGTGGGCGACGACGGCCGCGTGCATCTGGCCGGATACCACGGCCCGAACCGCGAAGGGCTCGCGAAGAGCTTTCCACTTCCGGTCACGCGCGAATCCGCGACCGGCATGGCGATCCTCGACCGCAAGCTCGTGCACTTTCCCGATGTAATGGGCGCCGCAGATGTGCCACCGCTCGTACGTCGCCTCTCCGAGGCAAACGACGTACGCTCCATCATCTTCGCGCCGATGCTCTGGGAAGGGCGCGGAATCGGCGTCATCAACGTCGGGCGCCAATTCGTCGGCGAGTTCACCGAAAAGCAGATCCGGCTTCTTAAGACCTTCGCCGACCAGGCGGTGATCGCGATCCAGAACGCGCGGCTATTCAGTGAAATCCAGGAGAAGAGCGCGCAGCTCGAGGTCGCCAACAAGCACAAGTCGGAGTTCCTCGCCAACATGTCGCACGAGCTGCGCACGCCGCTCAACGCGATCATCGGCTTCTCCGAGGTGCTGATCGAGCGCATGTTCGGCGAGGTGAACGAGAAGCAGGCCGATTACCTGAAGGACATCCACGAGTCGGGCAAGCACCTGCTCTCGCTGATCAACGACATCCTCGATCTCTCCAAGATCGAGGCCGGGCGCATGGACCTCGAGGTTTCCACGTTCCATCTGCCCAGCGCGCTCTCCAACGCCATGACGCTGATCCGCGAGCGCGCCCAGCGCCACAGCATCCAGCTCCGCCTCGACGTCGATCCGCGCATCAGCGAGTTCCAGGCCGACGAGCGCAAGGTGAAGCAGATCCTGCTCAACCTGCTCTCCAACGCGGTGAAGTTCACGCCCGACGGCGGCCGCGTCGATGTCAGCGCGAAGCTCGACACCACCAAGGTGGCCATCGCGGTGAAGGACACCGGCATCGGCATCGCGCCCGAGGACCAGAGCGCGGTGTTCGAGGAGTTCAAGCAGGTCGGGCGCGACTACACGCGCAAGGCCGAGGGCACCGGCCTCGGGCTCGCGCTCACCAAGCGCTTCGTCGAGCTGCATGGCGGCGAGATCTCGCTCGCCAGCAGCCTCGGCCAGGGTTCTACGTTCACCGTCACCCTTCCCATCCGGCAATAAAGGCGCCCATGAGCACCGTCCTGATCATCGAAGACAACGACAAGAACATGAAGCTCGCGCGCGATGTGCTGCAGAACAAGGGCTACAGGACCCTCGAAGCGGTCACCGGCGAGGACGGCGTGAAGCTCGCCAAGGACAACGTTCCCGACCTCGTCCTGATGGACATCCAGCTTCCCGGCATCAACGGCATCGAGGCCTTCAAGCAGCTGCGCGCCGATCCGAAAACTGCGCGCATCCCGGTGGTGGCGCTCACGGCGTCGGTCACCCCGACCGATCGCAGCCAGATCACCGCCGCCGGGTTTGATGCCTTCATCGGCAAGCCCATCAACCTCAAGGAGTTCGTCGAGACCGTGAAGCGGCTGGTCGAAGGAGCGAAAAAGTAATGCCGCAGAAGATCCTGGTCGTCGACGACACGCCGCAAAACGTCAAGCTGCTCGGCGATCTCCTGAGGTCGAGGGGCTACGAGGTCACTACGGCGGCGAGCGGCGAGCAGGCGCTCGAGAGCATCGCCCAACAGCCGCCCGACCTCGTGCTGCTCGACATCATGATGCCCGGCATCTCGGGCTACGAGGTGTGCCGCAAGATTCGCGAGAACCCCGCGACGGCGCTGCTGCCGGTGGTGCTCGCCACCTCGCTCGATCCGAACCAGGAGCGCGTCAAGGGGATAGAGGCGGGCGCCGACGATTTTCTTTCGAAGCCGGTCAACCAGGCCGAGATGTTCGCACGCGTCAAATCGTTGCTGCGCATCAAGGGACTGCAGGATGAGCGCCTTGCCCGCCTGAAGAGTTTTTTCTCGCCGCAACTCGCCGAGGCCATCGCCGCCGGCAAAGGCGAGGATGTGCTCAAGACCCACCGGCGCGAGATCACGGTGCAGTTCTACGACCTGCGCGGCTTCACCGCCTTCACCGACAGCGCCGAGCCCGAGGAAGTGATGGAGCTGCTGCGCGCGTATCACGGCGCGCTCGGCAAGCTGGTGCTCGAGCACCAGGGCACCCTCGAGCGCTTCGCCGGCGACGCGGTGATGGTGTTCTTCAACGACCCGGTGCCGATCGAGCGCCCGGCCGAGCACGCGGTGCGCGCGGCGCTCGCCATGATGGATTGCTTCGGGCCGATCGCTGCCCACTGGAAGAAGAGG
>VBCP01000178.1 GCA_005888925.1 Betaproteobacteria bacterium
CGTGAAGAATGTCTACGCCTAGGCGCCTGCTCGCATTTGCGGCGGCAGCGCTCGCGGCCTGCGCGGCGCGGCAGCCTGCCGACGCGCCGTCGCCGAGGCTCGGCGAGGCAGTCAAGGCGGAAGAGCTCGCGCGCTTCGACATCAGCATCCCGCCGAGCGGCGCGGGACTTCCGCCCGGAGGCGGCAGCGCGCGCGAGGGGCTCGCGGTGTACCAGCAGAAGTGCCTCTCCTGCCACGGCGCGAAAGGCGCCGGCAAGCCGGCCGATCCGCTGGCGGGCGGCATCGGCACGCTCGCCAGCAAGACGCCGGTGCGCACGGTCGGCAGCTACTGGCCCTACGCGACGACGCTGTTCGATTACGTGCGGCGGGCCATGCCGATCACGAATCCGCTCTCGCTCAGCGATCATCGGCGAGGACGTCGCGATGAACGCGCAGACGCTGCCGCAGGTCAGGATGCCCAATCGCGACGGCTTCATCAGCGATTGGCCAGCCGGTAGCGCTCGACCTGCTTCTCGCTGACCTCGATACCGAGGCCGGCAGCGCGCGGCACCTCGGCGCGGCCGTTGACGATCCGGAGCGGTGACGCGAGCAGGTCGTCGTCGAGATTGTGCGATGTAGGACTGACGCCCCACTCCGCCGCCGGAACCGCGGCGGCGAGATGCAGCAGCGCGGCCGCGGCGATGCCCGACTCGGCAATCTTGCAGGCGAGATTCACCTTCATGCCGAGCGAGTGGCAGAGCTCGGCGGCCGCCAGCACCTCGCCGAGGCCGCCGAGCTTGATCGCCTTGAGGCTGCCGCCGGCGGCCGCCCGCGCAGCATGGTGCCGGCGGATATCGTCGACATCGTGCACGCCTTCGTCGAAAGCGATGGGCACGCGGCTCGCGGCGGCAACCTGCGCCATGCCATCGACATCGGCGGCGGCGACCGGCTGCTCGAGGAACGCGAGCCCGAGCTGCTCGATCCCGCGCACGTAGCGCAGCGCGTCGTCCCTGCTCCAGCCCTGGTTGGCATCCGCACAGACGAGCTCGGCGCCGCGCAGTTCGCGGCAGATCGCCGCGGTGCGCTCGGCATCGGCAGCCGCGTCGGCGATGCCGACCTTGATCTTGAACGCCGCATAACCCGCTCGCCGCTGCGCGAGGGCCTCGGCGATATCGTCGGCCTCGACGCCGGTCGCCAGGGTCCATAGCAGCGGCACGCTCTCGCGCCGAGCACCGCCGAGCAGCTCGGACACCGGCTTGCCGGCGCCTTTGCCGAGCGCGTCGTAAAGCGCGATATCGATGGCGGCCTTCGCGCCATGGTTGCCGGGCAGCGCGCGGTGCATGCGCGCCTGCGCGTCCTGCGGATCCTCGATGACGGAAAGCGCGGCAGCGATCTGATTCACGGCGCGCACCATGCTCGCCACCGTCTCGCCGGTCATCATCGGCGCGGACGCCGCTTCGCCCCAGCCGACGATGCCATCCTGCGTCTCGAGGCGCACGAGCACGTTGTGCGCGGCGCTCACCAACTCGCCGGCCATCTTCACCGGCCGACGCATCGGCAGCCGTACCGCGATCGGCTCGATGCGCCTGAGCTTCATTCCGGCTCGATGCCCGCGGCTCTCGCGAGGCCGCCGAGCATCTCGATCTCCTTGCGAGTCGCCGCCAGCATCTCGGCCGGGCTGTTGCCGATCGGCGCGCCGAGGCCGAGCTCGATCATCTTCTGCGCGAACTCCGTGCTGCGCAGCACCTCGAGCGCCGCCGCGTGCAGCCGCTGGAGGATCGGCGCCGGTGTCTTCGGCGGCGCGAGGAAGCCGTACATCAGGCCAAGATCGTACGCGCCGAGCCCGCTGGTCTCGCTCACGCTAGGGGTGTCGGGCAGCTGCGGCGCGCGCGCCGCGGTCGTGATGCCGAGCGCGCGCAGCCGGCCCTGCTTGACGAACGGCAGCGCGACCGGCACGCCGACGATGGCGACCTGGGCATGGCCGGCGACCGTGTCGGACGCCGCGGGCGCGCCGCCTTTGTAGGGAACGTGGTTCACCTTGATGGCGGCGAGCTTCATCAGGAGCTCGATACCCAGGTGACTGGCACTGCCCTGGCCGAAGGAAGCGATGGTGATCGTGCCCGGCTTTTCGCGCGCGAGCGCGACGAGCTCGGCAATATTCGCCGCCGGCAGCGAGGGATGCGCCACCACGATCATCGGCGACGGCACGATCTGCGTGATCGGCTCGAAGTCCGCCACCGGGTCGAAGCCGAGCTTCCTGACGGTGAAAGGCAGCATCACCTGGTTGGTCATGCTCTGCACCATCAGCGTGTAGCCGTCGGGCGCGGCATGCGCCACGAAGTCGGCGCCGATCGCGCCGCTCGCCCCGCCGCGGTTGTCGATGACGAGCGGCTGGCCGAGCACTTTCGCGAGCCGCTCGGCGAACACGCGCCCGAGAATGTCGGTCGGCCCGCCCGCCGGCCAGGGAATGACGAGCCGGATCGGCTTCGACGGGTACGGCTGAGCGAAGCCCGCGGCCGCGATGAGACACAGCAGAAGACCGGCAAACGCCCGTCGCAACATGTGCACCCTCCCGGGTGCTATGGTAAATCCGTGGCCCTGTCGTTCCGCAAGCTGCATCCGCAATTCGCCGCCGAAGCGGGCACTATCGATTTGCGGAAGGTGGAGGATCGCGCGACGCTCGACGCGATCCGCGCCGGGATGGATGAGTACGCGGTGCTCGTCTTTCGCGGCCAGCCGCTCTCGGACCAGGACCAGCTCGCGTTCGCGCAGCGCTTCGACGGCAAGCTCCACGCCAAGACCGGGTCGGCGGTGCTCGGCAAGAACCGCTTCGGCAACGAGGCGCTCACGGATATCTCCAACGTCGACGAAAGCGGCGCATTGCTCAAGCCGGATGACCGCCGCCGCGCCTACGGACTGGGCAATCGACTATGGCACACCGATGCCTCGTTCCAGGATCCGCCGGGACGCTACTCGATGCTGTCGGCGCGCGTCGTGCCTGCCGTCGCGGCCGACACCGAGTTCGCGGATATGCGCGTCGCTTACGATGAATTGGATGCCGCGATCAAAGCCAGGCTCGAGGGACTGAAGGCGCACCACTCCATCGCCCATTCGCGGCAAACGCTCGGCTTCGAGTTTTCCGAAACCGAGCAGGAGCAGCTCAAGGGCGC
>VBCP01000179.1 GCA_005888925.1 Betaproteobacteria bacterium
CAGCGCGCCCTGCGCGAGCGAGTCGGCGGCGCTCATCAGCCGGCCGACGACGGTGTAGCCGCCTTCACCATCCAGGATTTCGCCTGCAACCAAGCTTTTCTTTGCAACCGCGACGGCATCGGCCCGCCATCCAGTCGCGCAGCCCGTGGGTTCCCCGCGCAAGCCGACCGACGCCACGGAGATGCCGACCTCGAGCCCGATCAGGTGCCAGCGCTTGTACATGCACGCATAGCGCCCCGAGGGATCGGTCTTCACGCCGTACTCGCTGAAGCAGCGCTGGATGTACTCGGTCTCGCCTTCGAAAACGACGAACACGCCGAAACGGATGTCGTACGCGATGGGCGTGCCATCGGCACGCAGCGATGAGATCACTTCGACCTGTCCCTTGTGATGCAGCACCCCGCCTTCGGCGCGCGGGCGCATGAGCGATGGAATCTCATCCACCGACCCCGGCGGATAGGCGAGCCCTTCGGGCGCGGGCGTGAGGCCGGTAGCGTTGCATACCGCGGTCGTCTCGATCGCCGGCTTCGAGCCGTCGAGGAACGAATTGAACATCTTCGGATTGAGGCCGCCGATCCTGGCCTGCTCCGGCGTGAGACCGTAATAGCCCCACACCGTCTCGGGCGTCGACTGCGCGAAGTGCGGCAGCCATTTGTGTCCACGCCCGGCCGCGACAACCGGAAAACCGGCGGCGCGCGCCCAGTCGACCAGATCGCAGATCAGCGCCGGCTGGTCGCCATAGGCGAGGCTGTAGATCACGCCGGCCTCCCGCGCCTTGCGCGCGAGCAGCGGTCCGCAGAACGCATCGGCTTCCACCGTCACCATCACCACGTGCTTGCCGTGCTCGAAGGCGGCGAGCGCGTGCTCAACCGCGGCGATCGGATTGCCGGTCGCCTCGATCACGATGTCGATCCCGGGATGCGCCACCAGCGTGCGCCAGTCCTCGCCGAGATGCGTCGTCTTCCGTTTCAGCGCGGCGTCGAGCGAGGCGGCGGAGAACGTCTCTGCCTTCCAGCCCACGCGCATGAGATTTTCCTTGGCGTTCGCCGGCGACAGGTCCGCTATGCCGACGAGATGTATCCCCGGCGTCTTTGGTACCTGCGCGAGGTACATCGCCGCGAACTTGCCCGCACCGATCAGGCCGATGCGCAGCGGATTGTCTTTGCGCTCCTGGAGCTTGGCGTAAAGATTCATAACCGCTTAATGGTGACTGTCACCATTTAAGCCGCTTTGAGGCCACCTTGCAGCTCCTCCGGCGGCGTGCCGTCCTTCCAGGGAAGCGGCACGTCGTAGTGCTTGAGCAGGCAGTCGTCCGGCAGGACGCGGATCGGCGTGAAGTCGCGATGCGCGATGTAGCCGGGGCGCTTGAAGCGGCGGATGTGGTTCGAGACCGCGCAGAGCGAGAGATACACGCTCACCCGGTTCCAGGGCGAGAGGTTGGACGTCGACGCATGCACCAGGCAGCCGTGGAACAGGATCATCGATCCCGGCGGACCCTTGGGCGCGACGATGCCGCCGCGCTCGACCAGCTTGGCGATGGTCTCGTGGTTGATGACCCAAAGCGGATAGCTGGTCGTCGCCGTGTCGTGCTGCGCGTCGAGCACGCCGAGCTTGTGGCTGCCCGGGATGAACATCAGCGGGCCGTTGAACTCGTTCACCTCGTCGAGGAAGATCGCGACGTTCATGGCGCGCGCCTCGGGCATCTGGTCGTCGGCGCGCCAGGTGCCGTAGTCCTGGTGCCACTGCCAGACGTCGCCGTCGAACGCCGCCTTGCCGTTGATCTTGAACTGGTGCATGTAGACGTCTTCGCCGTAGATCTGCGTGATCGGCTCGACCATGCGCGGATGGCGCGCGAGCTTGGCGAAGGGATAGCTGTACAGGTGCGCGGCGAAGTTCGTGCGCACCACGTCGCCCGTCTTCTCGCGCACGTTCTCCGGCCGGCGCTGCGCGTAGAGCGACGGCACTTCGTCGGTGAGGGTCTTGATCTCTTCGCGCGAGAAGAGCGCGGGGAAGAACAGGTAGCCGTCGCGCTCGAATGTCGCGATCTGGTCCGAAGAGAGTTTCATTCAAATAGTATAAGCCTATGATGTTATGGATTGAACCCTTCTCCAGGGAGAACGGATGGAAACCACCAACAACCTGATGGACGATTTGCGCGCCGTGATCGCCGACGCCGAGGAGCTGCTGCGCGCCACCGCCGACCAGGCCGGGCCGCGGGTACAGGAAGCGCGCGAGCGCGCGGAGGAATCGCTGCGCAGCGCGCGTGAGCGCTTGGAGGGCACCGGGCGCCGGCTCGACGCCCAGGTGCGCGAGCATCCCTGGGCAGCGGTCGGCGTCGCCGCGGGTATCGGCTTGATCGTCGGCATCCTGCTGAGCCGCAAATGAGCGCCGGTCTGCTGGAGTCGGCGCGCAACCTGCTCGCCGGCCTGCTCGATCTCGGGCGCACCCGTTTCGAGCTCTTCGGCACCGAGTTGCGCGAGGAGCTGGCGCGGCTCGCGGCCAGCGTTCTCGGCGGCCTGGCGGTGCTGGTGCTCGCCGCGCTCGGCCTGGCGTTCGGCGCGGCTGCTTTCATCCTCAGCGTGAGCGAGGCGCATCGCGTCGCGGCGACAATCGGCGTCGCGGTGCTCTTCCTCCTCGCCGCCGGGATCGTGGCCTGGCAATTGCGCCGCGTCGCGGCCGCGAAGCCGCGCGCATTCGACGCCACCATCTCCGAGCTGCAGCGGGACCTGAAAGCGATCAAGCCGTGAATCGCCACCAGCAGGCATTAGCGCTGCGCCGCCGTGAGCTAGTGGACCGCTCAGCTATGCAACGCGGCGCATTGGTCGGCAGCGTCGAACCGCTGGTGCACAAAGCCGCCGCGCTGGACCGCATAGTCGGAGCGGTGCGTCGCCATCCGCTCGTCACGGGCCTCGGTGTCGCCCTGGTGGCGCTCGCCGGCTCGCGCAAGCTTTTCCAAATGGGCTCGCGCCTGCTGACCCTCTACATGCTCTTCAGGCGCTAGGGCGCCGCTTCTACTTTCGAGGGATCAGCCTGGACCTTGGCAAGGGTCTGACCCCCGACCGGGTTCTTCTCGACATATTGGAAGAACAGCTCGTCGGAGCGCACCATGCCGAGCTCGAAGCGCGCGCGCTCTTCGATCGCTTCGGTGCCGGTCTTCAGATCCTTCACCTCGGCGGCGAGGCCGGTGTTGCGCCGCGCGAGCTCGCCGTTCTTCGCTTTCTGCACCGAGAGCTGCCGGTCGACCTCCGAGGCCCGCAGCCAGCCGCCCTTGCCGAGCCAGAGCGGGTACTGGATCAGCATGATCAGCGCGCCGAGGATGACCGCGACGATCTTCATTTGAGCCGGGCGAACGCCTCGCGCCCCGGATAGCTCACCGACTCGCCCAAGTCCTCCTCGATGCGCAGGAGCTGGTTGTACTTCGCGACGCGGTCGGAGCGGGAAAGGGAGCCGGTCTTGATCTGCAGCGCGTTGGTGCCCACCGCGAGGTCGGCGATGGTGGTGTCCTCGGTCTCGCCCGAGCGGTGCGAGATCACCGTGCCGTAAGCCGCGCGCTTCGCCAGCTCGATCGCGGCGAAGGTCTCGGTGAGCGTGCCGATCTGGTTCACCTTGATCAGGATCGCGTTGGCCACGCCCTGGCCGATCGCCTCGCGCAGGATGCGCGTGTTGGTGACGAAGATGTCGTCGCCGACGAGCTGGAGCTTCTTTCCAAGGCGCCCGGTCAGAGCCTTCCAGCCTTCCCAGTCGTTCTCCGCCATCCCGTCCTCGATCGAGACGATGGGATAGCGCGCCGCGAGCTGCTCGAGATACCCGGCGAATTCGGCCGGCGTGTAGCGCTCGCCTTCGGACTCCAGGACGTAGCGCCCGTCCTTGAAGAACTCGGACGCCGCGCAATCGAGCGCGAGCATCACGTCCTGCCCCGCGCTGTAGCCCGCGTTGCCGATCGCTTCGACCAGCATATCGAGCGCCGCGGCGTGGCTCGCCACATCGGGCGCGAAGCCGCCCTCATCACCTACCGCGGTCGGCATGCCTTTCGCATCGATCAGCTTCTTGAGCGACTGGAAGATCTCGGCGCCGCAGCGCAGTGCCTCGCGGAACGATTGCGCCCCAACCGGCACGATCATCATCTCCTGCATGTCGAGCCGGTTGTTGGCGTGCGCGCCGCCGTTGATCACGTTCATCATCGGCACCGGCATCCGCATCGCGCCGGAGCCGCCGAAGTAGCGGTACAGCGGCAGGCCCGATTCCTCGGCGGCCGCCTTCGCCGCCGCCATCGACACGGCGAGCAGCGCATTCGCGCCAAGCCGGGATTTGTTCTCGG
>VBCP01000180.1 GCA_005888925.1 Betaproteobacteria bacterium
GCACGCGCGAGAGCGGCTCGCCTTGGCGGTCGAGCAACCACGCGTCAGAACTCGACCAACCAGCCTTGACGAGCCCGAACGCCGGCACATCAAACGGGGCAACGGTTAGTGAGAGCGCTGCTGTACCCGCCACCGTGGCGACGGCTGCTCCCATAAGAAAGGCGCGCGCGCGCTTCACGGGCCCACCTGCACGGCGGCGTTCGGAATCTCACCGAACATCTCAGGTGCGTACATGGCCTCGACGCGCGTCGCCGGCAAGTCGAACCGGCCGGGATTGTTTAGGCGCACGGTGTACTCTATCCGGAAGCGCCCCTTGGGCACGAAGCGGTAGTAAACGCGGTAGGCATCGTGCAAGCGCTCGATGAAGGCCGGCCAAGCCCAGCCCTCGCGCTTCTCGCCGCTGGTGAGCGTCGCGGCGTCCCGGCCCAAGCCTGAGCCGAGGATCGCCGCGCCCGAGGGAATCGGGTCGTCGATGACCACCCAGGTCATGTCAGTCTGCGCGTCCACCTCGAGTGTCACGCGGTATACATCGCCGCGCACGTAGCCCTGGGTAGATTTCCGCTCCACGGGTGTCACAGTGCGCTTGATGGCATAACCGGTTGAGAGCGGTGCTTTAAGGGGGATTGCAGCGCGCGATTGCACAATCGCCCAAGGTGCGCCTTTGCCTTCGTGCGCGAGCTGCAGCAGCGCGCGTCCCGGCGGCCAAGCGAAGTCGCGCTCCTTTGGAGCGTCGCCGATTTCAATCGCCGTGCGCGCTTCTCCGACACGGGCGAGTACGCGGCCCGCGGCCGGCACCTTTTCGAACGCTTCGCCGAAGTGGTTCAGCGCGACCACGCCCCAGGCGTTGGCCACGGTAGTGCCCCAGATGCCTGTCCTCTGGCGCGAGAGCGCGCCGCGCAGTAGGCGCCCCATGTCTTCATGCCAAGCGGGCTCCTCCAGGACGGCGAGCAGCGCGCGGTTGGCGTTCACATCGGCCGACACCATCAACCACCAGAGCGCGTCTGCGCGTTCGGTGGAGAAGGTCATGACGGTGCCCTGGAAGTTGATGCGCGCGCGCAACTGACTTAGTGCCTCCGCGAGGTGGGTTTCGCGTTCGGGAATGTCCTCCACCCGCTGCAGGATGCCGATCCAATCGATGAGAGCGGAAGTCGGCCAGAGTGCCGGATCGACCGTGATGGACTCGAGCATCGCGGCGCTGGCCCGGCCGTGCCGCGCGAGCGCCTCGATCGCCGCGAGCTTGCGTACGGTGAGATCGGCCGTAGGCAGAGCGCTACCGCGAACGATGCGGCCGGCGACGAAGCCTTGCAATGCACTGAGCATGCTCTCGAGGTAGGCTTCCGGCCATTGATAGCCCGCGGCGTGCGCGATCTGCACCACGTAGGCGGTGAGCGCGTCTTCGCCGAGAAGCCATTCCGCGGGGAAGTACTTCACCAATCCGTCGCGATCCTGGTGCGCCGGCAGGCTCGCGACTACCGCGCCCCATGCAGACCCGTCCCCCAAACCGATCGCCTTCGACACGCGCTGCTCGTAGCAGACGTAGCGGTAGGATTCGAAAAACTCGCGCACCGGTCCGAGTTCGCCCGCGAGCGAACGCATTACCTGTACGCGCACGCCGCCGCGGCCGGGCACTGCGTCGCCTGGCCGCTCGATCGGAAACTCCAACGACTTGTCGAGTTGCGCGAGGGTCGCCTGGTACACGCGTACCGGGTGCACCGGGATCACGCGCTGCGTCACGCGCAGCCGGTCGGTCGCGCCAGCGGCCTGGGCGCTTACTTCCCAGTGCATCTGCGCGAGGCCGACTGGCACTCGAGCGGGAATGGTGAGGAGCCGAGCCTCGCCGGCGGCCAGTTGCAGCCCCTGCACGCCGCGCTCGAGCGCCCTGCCGGCTGCATCCCCCCCCGCCCGGTCGCGCATTTCCCAAGCGAACTTGACGGGCAGCGCCGCAGAGGTGGTGTTGCGCAGCGTAAACATCGCCGCGAATTCGTCCTGCTCACGCACGAGCGGCGGCAGCCCCGAAAGCAGCATAAGGTCCTGCGTGCTGCGTACGCTCGCCGAGCCGCTGCCGAAACGCGCGGCGCCCTGGTGCGCCACCGCCACAAGGCGGAAGGAGGACAGCGAGTCGTTGAGTGGCACCTCGACCCGCGCCCGGCCCGCAGCATCCAGCGTCACGCGCCCGCGCCATAGGACCAGCGTGTCAAACAGCTCGCGCGCCTCGCCGCGCGCCACCGGACCGCTGCCGCCCCCACCTGGCGGCAGCGCCTTGCGTCCAAAATGGCGTTTGCCGATTACTTGGCCCTGCGCAGTCGAGGTCACCACTTCCTCGCCGCGCTGGCCCATGAATCCCTCGAGGATGTCCCAGGATAGATTGGGTTTGAGCTCGAGCAAGCCTTCGTCCACCGCGGCGAGTGCGATCTCGGCGCCTGCTGCGGCTTTCAAGTCACCATCGACTGCCTCGATCAGCACGCGCGCCGTCTCGCGTGGGTGCAGGACCGCGCGCTCCGGCGTGACCTTCACTCTTAACTCGTATTCGCGGCGCCCGACCTTGATTTCCGCGATGCCGAGCTTGTAGGCGGGCTTTGCCAAGTCGACGAGCGCCGTCGGGCGCGTGTCGCGCTCAGGTGGGAGTTCTTCCACTAGGCCGAACCAGTGCCCGATGCGGTAGAGCCAGCGCTTCAGCCACGCGTAGGGGCCTGGGACCTCGGGATCCACTCTCCCTCGCACTGCGAGTGCTGAGACGAAAACGTTTGGGCCGAAATGCCCCGCCACCGGCACCTCGATTACGGGCGAGCTGCCCGATAGGCGGACCACTTTCTCTTCGAGAACACCCTCGCGCTCAACGGTAACGAGCACCGTTGCCTCACGGAACGGCATGCGCACCTGGAAGCGTGCAGTCTCGCCAGGTTCATAGCGCTTCTTCTCGGGCACGAGGTCGATCCGGTCGTGGTTCGACGGGTCGAACCACCACTCGCCCCCGCCCACCACCCAGACGCCGGTTGAAGCGAGGGCCTCATTTCCGGCGTCGTCCTTCGCCCGCGCGAGGAGTATCAGCTGACCCGAGGCTCCGGGCTTGAGGCGGCAGAAGAGCAGCCCGTGTTCATCCGTCGTGCCGCGACATCCGCCGGCTAGGCGCTTCGTCTCCTCGGTCGACTCGTAGGCGTAAAACCCGCCGATAAGGCGCCGCCGATGCGAGTAGACGTTCTTCAGATACACCTCGACCGCCACCTCTCGTCCGGCTAGTGGTTTGCCGGTCGTATCCACGGCGAGAAACTGCGCGCTCACGCCGTCTTTCGACGCCGCCCAGCCTTCTGGCCGGATACCGAGGTAGAGCGCCGCCGGGTGCAGCGGCACGCGTGTGGACGAGGCGAGGAGCTCGCCATTCGGGTCGGCGTACTCCATTTCCACGAGCAGGCTCGCGGGCCGCTCAATGGCGGGAAGCTTATCCAGCGCGATCGCCGCCGTACCCGCCGCGTCCAGCGTCAGGCTGCGTGTCGCCACAGGACCAGCGCTGCCGAGCGGATCTGCGGGATCGCCCTCGTCGGGGTCGAAGTTCCACCAGAACTGCTCGGAATTCGCCTCGCGCAAGCCCTCTTTAATCGGATCGCCACCGAAGCGAAACTCGGGATAGTCGCGGAAGGACACCGCACGCGGCTCCATACGGTAGCGAACCTTCACCGGGAGATACGCGGCCGGACCGCCTGCGAGATAGCTCACCGCTGCGTCGACGCGCGTCGAGGTGGGGCGCACCTGCGGTGCCTTGGGCGGGGCGAGCTGTGCGCGCATGAGCGGCACGCGGTAGGCTTCGATCCTGAACGTCGCGTTGGAGGTCACCGGCGATCGCCCAAGCCACTGCAGGCGGTATTCGCCGAGCTTCGCCTCCGCGGGAATGCGCCAAACAGTTTCGGCAACGCCGGTGTCGTCGAACTTTGCCTCGACGCGGTAGCGCTGGCCGCTGCCCGTGTGCACCAGCTGCGCCGCGGCCGGCAGCGCGGATTCTTGCGGCAGCGCGAAGCCTCGCCCGATCGGCACGCGCGCGACGTGCTTCATGCTCACCGTCTCGCCCGCACGAAATAGCGTCCGGTCGAACACCGTGTGCACCGTAAGTGCGGCGCCTCGCCACGGATCCGCCGGCAGGCTGAAGTTCCAGGGCGCGATACCCTGGTTCCAGTCGGAGCGGGTGAAAGAGAGGTCGTCGCCCTTATGCGCGAAAGCATAAAGGCCTCCCTGATACCTGCAGCTCTGCATGTCGCGCATCAGCGGCAGGCGCGCGCCGGCGTCCGCGACACCTTCAGCGTTGGTCTCCCCCTCGAAGTGGAGCTTGCCGAGGCAATCGCGCACCGTGACACGCGCGCCGGCGACGGGCTTGCCGCTGTCGAGCGCAGTCACCCAGACGATCGAGCGCTCGCGCCCGTGCTTCAGGTGCACGGCAAGGTTGGTGACCAGCACGCTGGTTGCTACGTAGTAGGGCTGCTCAACCCCATGCAGCGCGACCCCTAGCTTCGGGCTCGCGAGCTCGACCAGATGGAACCCGGGTTGGCGCAAGGGAATGCCCACTACTTCCATAGCGCGTCCGCTTTCCGCGCGCGGCAGCGAAAAGCTGACTGGCCCGTCGGCTGCGGTAATCTCCGGATGCTCGCCGGGACGCCCCTCGCCCAAGTACTCGTGCGTGGTGAAGGCCATGTGACGGGCGAGGATCTGCGCTTCGTCGTCGAT
>VBCP01000176.1 GCA_005888925.1 Betaproteobacteria bacterium
CCGATGTCGACGCGCTCGCCGGTGTACAGGAATACGCGCTCGAGCTCGCGCGGCGCCGCGAGAAGGCCGCCGTCCGTGCCGAGCAGGTGGAAAGGAACCAGGGTTTCACCGTCGCGGAAAGCAACCAGCAGCCCGCGTGCATTGCACGCATTCAGGATCTGGAGCCGCACCCAGCCGGGGCGAACGATCCAGCTTGCATCGAGCTGGCCGTTGACGAGCGCGCGGTTGCCGAGCCAGCCGTGCAGGCAGTCCTCTGCGGTCGGCGCGTACGGGCGCATCGCGCCGCCGACGACCCGGGCCTCGGCGATGGCGAGCGCGAGCCGGTTTCCCGGCGCGAGGGCGAGCGCCGCATCGAGCGCGTCGTCATCTTCGTCGGTCACTACCAGCAGGCCGGTGAGTCCGGCGTAGACCTGCTCGGCGGTGAAGCCGTGCGGATGGGGATGGAACCAGTACAGCCCGGAGCGGTTCTTCACTTCGAAGCGCATCCGCTTGCGCGCGCCTGGCTCGATCGGATCGAATCCTGCACCGTCGGCCGCTTCCGGCAGCGTCAGTCCGTGGAAATGGACGGTAGTGGGCTGCGGCAGTGCGTTCTCGATGACACCATCGAAGCTCTCGCCGCGGCGCGCGAACAGGATCGGCTGCGGGACTTGCCGCGCTCCGAGGTCTGCCACGTACCGGCAACGCCCGGCGATGGGTTCGGCACGTTCGACGACGAGGCGTCGCACGTCCGCGAGCGCGACCCGCGGCGGCGCGGGCGCGGTTCGTACCGCGGGCAAGGCGCAGGCCGCGCCGAGCGAAGCCAGCCCGGCGCCGAGAAACCGGCGCCGGTTCATTTCGCGCGGTCCGCGAGCACGTGGATCATTGGCTCGTAGGCGGACTCGCGCGAGAAGCGCCAGCTCGCGACGGCCACCGTAACGGCAGTGGCGAGCGCGAGCACGGCGAGGTCGAGCCCAATGCCGAAATCTGCGCTCCCCGCGCCGGGCAGCAGCGCGTGCTTGAGCAGGTCGACTCCGTAGGTGTAGGGATTCGCGGTGGCGAGCCAGCCGAGCGCGGGCGGCAGATCGCGCACCGGGTAGAGCGAGCCGCTCAAGAAGAACACCGGGAAGATCACGAAGTTCATGATCCCGGCGAAATTGTCCAGGCTGCGCGAGAACGCTGCCGTCAGCATCCCGACCCCGGCGCAAGCGAGCGAAGTCGCAGCGAGCGCAGCCGCGAGCAGCCCCCACTCGGCGCCGCGTCCGGCATAGCCCAGCGCCACGAGCAGTACGAGCAGAAGGATCGCCTGCAGCAGCGCGGCCGCGGCAGCCGAGACCACCTTGGCGATCACGATCCAGGCGTGCGGCATGGGCGCAATGACCATCATGCGCATCACGCCGGATTCCTTGTCGTACACGGTGGTCAGCGCGGCGAGCATGGCCCCGAAGAGCATCGTCATCCCGAGCACGCCCGGGACGAGAAAGCTCTTGTAGTCGACGCCGCGCGCCTCGCCGATGAATGCCGCGAATCCACCGCCGATCACGAGCAGCCAGATCAGCGGGCGCACCATCGCGGCCACCAGCCTTGTCCGCTGCCGGAACATGCGCAGCAGCTCGCGCTCGAGCACCGCGTAGATTGGACGAAAGCGCGGACCCATGCGCATCAGCCCAGGTCCTTTCCGTCGGCGACCCAGAGAAACACGTCGTTCAGATTCGGACGCCGGATGCGCCAGGCCGAGGCCCTCGAGCCCATCTCCGCCTGCAGCCGGGCGATCGCGGCGACGTCCTCGTCGCGACAGCGGAAGTACGCTACGTCGCCCTCGCGCAACCCGGCCCCGAGCTTCGCCTCGAGCGCCGCGGCCAGGCCGTCGAGATCGGGCCCCTCGACCTCCAGCATGTGCCGCCCCAGCCGCTCCACCCAGGTGCGCGGCGCGCCGGATTCCACCAGCCGGCCCCGGCGGATGAACGCGACGCGGTCGCAGCCGTCGGCCTCTTCCAGGTAGTGCGTGGTGAGCAGTACCGTCATGCCGGTCCTCGCGCGCAGCCGCTCGATGAAGCGCCAGATGCGGCGGCGGTTCGGCAGATCGAGGCCGATCGTCGGCTCGTCGAGGAACAGGATGCGGGGCTCGTGCAGGACCCCGCGGACGATATCGAGCGCGCGGCGCATGCCGCCCGACAAGGTCGCGACCGGCTGATCGCGTTTGTCCGCGAGGCCGAAGAGCTCCAGCAGCTCCCTCTGCCGCTCGCCGATCACGCGCAGCGGAAGATCGTGGAGCAGGCCGGCGAAGCGCAGGTTCTCCGCGACGCTGAGCGTGCGGTCGAGCGCCGATTCCTGGAACACCAGGCCGATCGCCGCGCGCACGCTCACCGGTTCGCGGACCACGTCGAAGCCGGCGACCGTCGCCGAGCCGGCGCTCGGCCGGATCAGCGTCGCGAGCATGTGAAGGGTGGTCGTCTTGCCCGAGCCGTTCGGTCCCAGGAGACCGAAGAATTCTCCGGAAGAGATCTCGATGTCGAGCCCGTCGACGGCGAGAAGGCCGGCATAGCGCTTGCGGAGGCCGGTGGCGCGGATCGCTGCGCGCGTGTCGACACCGGCGGCCCGGGGAGCGTTCACGCGATGGGGGCTTTCTCGCTCTTACGCGAGAGCCTGCGCGAGTTCTCGTCGTCGCGGTAGAAGAGCACGGGCTTCGTCTCCACGCCTGCGCCGGCCTGCCGGGCCCGCTCGACGGCCCGGGTGATCAGCGCGTGATGCGGCGACTTGTCGCACACCGGATCGGCGAGCGCCGCATCCCCGGTGAGCAGATACGCCTGGCAGCGGCAGCCGCCGTAGTCCTTCGCCTTCTCGGGGCAGCTGCGGCAAGGCTCCTTCATCCACTCGTCGCCCCGATAGCGGTTGAAGGCGGGCGAGTCATGCCAGATCCAGCGCAAGTCGTGCTCGCGCACGCTCGGGAACTCCAGGCCCGGCAGCATGCGCGCCTCGTGGCAGGGGAGCGCCAAGCCATCCGCGGTCAGATTGAGAAACACCGAGCCCCACCCGTTCATGCACGCCTTGGGCCGGTTCTCGTAGTAATCGGGCACGACGAAATAGATCTTCATCCTGTTGCCCACGCGCTCGCGGAACCTGTTGGTGACCTCTTCCGCGCGCTCGAGCTGCTCCTGGCTCGGCAGCAGAAGGTCGCGATTGAGGAAGGCCCAGCCGTAGTACTGAGTGTTCGCCAGCTCGACGTACTCGGCTTCGAGCTCGGCCGCGAGCTCGAGGATCTGCCCGACATGGTCGATATTGAGCCGGTGCAGCACGACGTTGAGCACCATCGGATAGTCATACTGTTTCACCAGCTTCGCGATCCGCCGCTTGAGATCGAAGGTGCGCGTGCTCGAGAGAAAGTCGTTCATCTCGCGCGTCGAGTCCTGGAACGACACCTGGATATGGTCCAGGCCGCCTTCCTTGAACGCGGCGATGCGCCGCTCGTTGAGCCCGATGCCCGAGGTGATGAGATTGGAGTAGTAACCCAGCGTGCGCGCTTCGGCGACCAGCACCTCCAGGTCGTCGCGCACGAGCGGCTCCCCTCCGGAGAATCCCAGCTGCGTGGCCCCTAGCTGGCGTCCTTCGCGCAACACGCGGACCCACTCCTCGGTGGCGAGCTCCTCCCCGTAAGCCGTGTAGTCGACCGGGTTGGAGCAATACACGCAGTGCAGCGGACAGCGGTAGGTCAGCTCCGCGAGCAGCCACAGCGGCGGGTTAGCCTGGCTTGACACGGATCCATCCCTTTACACTGGCATGCGCGAGAAACTCGGTCACGTCGCGGCGCAGGTCGGCGCCGGGAAAGGCGCGCTCGAGGTCTGCGACGATCGCCGACACAGGAGAGGCGCCGTCGACGCGCTTCAGGATCTCGCCCGCGCTCGTGCCGAGCTTCACCATGCCTTCGGGGTAGAGCAGCACGTAGGCCTGCTGCGCCTGCTCCCACTGGAAGCGGTAGTGGCGCGCGAGCTCGAACACCGAGTCTTCACTCATCCCCGATCCCTGCCTCTCCGATCCCATATTTGAGCTGCATCGCGTCGAGCATCGCCCACAGCACGTCGAGCTTGAACTGCAGGATGTCGAGCGCGCGCTGCTGTTCGTCGCGAGTGCGGAAATGCTCCAACGTCACTTCGAGCCCGTGCTCCACGTCGCGGCGCGCTTCGCCCAGGCGCTGACGGAAGTACGCGTAGCCCGAAGGCTCGATCCAGGGATAGTGCTGCGGCCAGTTGGCGAGGCGCTGCTTGTGGATGTCGGGCGCGAAGAGCTCGGTCAACGATGCGCACACCGCCTCCTGCCAAGGCGCGCGGCGCGCGAAGTCGACGTATGCATTGACGGCAAAGCGCACGCCCGGCAGCACACGCCTGAGCGAGGCGATCTCCTCGCGCGCGAGGCCCACGGCTTCGCCCAGGCGCAGCCACGCCTCGATGCCGCCCTCGCTTCCGTGCGCGCCGTCGTGGTCGAGGATGCGCTGGATCCATCGCCGGCGCTGCTCGCGGTCGGGCATGTTGGCGAGGATTGCCGCGTCCTTGACGGGGATGCTGACCTGGTAATAGAAGCGGTTCAACACCCAGCCCTGCACCTGCGTCTTGGTGCAGCGGCCGCTGTTCATAGCGACGTGGAAGGGGTGATGGATGTGGTAGCGCTCGCCCTTGGCGCGCAGCTTTTCTTCGAATTCGGCTCTGCTCCACGGATTCAAAGTTCGACTTCCATTCCGTCGTAGGCGACCTCGACTGCGGCGGCGTCGAGCGCGGTGCGCTCAGGGCCATCCTCGTCCAAAATCGGATTGGTGTTGTTGATGTGAATGAGGATCTTGCGCGCCCGCAGCGGCTTCAGCGCTTCGAGCATGCCTCCGGGCCCGCTCTGCGGCAGGTGGCCCATGTCGCGCGCGCTCTTGTTCGAGACCCCAAGCCGGATCAGCTCGTCATCGGTCCAGAACGTGCCGTCGAGCATCAGGCAGTCGGCCTCGGCGAGAAACGGCCTCAAGTGCGGCTCGATCTCGCCCAGCCCGGGAGCGTAGAACAGCACCCGGCGGCTACGCCCGTCGACGATGCGCACGCCGATGTTGTCGCCCGCGCGCGGCTCGTTGCGGTGCGCGGAGTAGGGCGGCGGCTTGCTCTTGAGCGGCACCGCGGTGAACGACAGCGCCTGCGCACCCGCGACCGAGAACGTGATCCCAGGGTCGGGCGCGATCGGATGCCAGTCGACGCCGCAGAAGTGATCGAGGATGCTGAACAGCGGATTGCCGCGGGTCAGGTCTTCGCGCACTCGCTCCGTGCAATAGACCGCGAGTCGTTCTCCCTCGCGCAGCATTAGAAGCCCCGCGGTATGGTCAATCTGGGCATCGATCAGGACGATCGCACGCACCGCGGTGTCGCGCACCGCACGCGCCGGCTGCAGGTGCGGAAACGCGCGAAACTGCGTCAACAGGTCGGGCGAGGCGTTGAACAGCGTCCAGTCGCTGCCGTCAGCCGAGACCGCGATCGACGATTGCGTGCGCGGCCGTGCGCGGATCGTGCCTTTGCGCACGCCGTCGCAGTTGCGACAGTTGCAGTTCCACTGCGGGAACCCGCCTCCTGCCGCGGAGCCGAGCACGCGAATGTGCATGTTGGCGCGGCCTTAAAAAACGAAAGCCCCTCGTCGGGGCTCTCGTCTGACGCCGGCCGCGTTTAGCGGTTGGCGATGTACATCGTCACCTCGAAGCCGAAACGCATCTCGGTGTACTCAGGCTTGATCCACATGCGTACCTCCTTATTCCATGGGTAGTGTCGAGAAACTGCAGCCCGGCGCCCACCGCGAAATCAGGAAATCGAGCTCATGATTTTCATGAGATAGCGGCCGATAATGTGCCGCTTGAACACCGCTGAATCGACTCTCTATCCCGCGCTCGAGCCTTTTGCGCAGCAGCAGCTACCCGTGGGTGGCGGACATGCCATCCATTTCGAGCAGTGCGGCAATCCGGCTGGCTTCCCGGCGATCTTTCTCCACGGCGGCCCGGGGAGCCATACGCAGCCGCTGCATCGGCGGTTCTTCGATCCGCAGTTCTATCGCATCGTCCTCTCCGACCAGCGCGGCTGCGGGCGCTCGGTCCCGCTCGGCTGCACCGAGGAGAACACCACCCGGCATCTGGTCGAGGATATCGAGGCGCTGCGCGACCGTCTTGGGCTCGAGCGCGTGATGCTCTTTGGCGGCTCCTGGGGCGGCACGCTCGCGCTCGCTTACGCCGCGGCGCATCCGCAGCGCGTCGCGGCAATGGTGTTGCGTGGCGTGTTCCTCGGCACCCGCGCCGAGGTTGACCGGTATCTGAACGGGCTGGCTGAAGGGGGCGACGTGCTCGCGCGCTATCATGCGCTGGTAAACCAGCCTGACGAGGCGGCGGCTCGCGCGGCCGCGCAGCGCTGGGTCGGCTATGAAGAGGCCGTCATGAGCCTGGATGCGGGCGGGCGCGACGTAGGGGCGGCGCAGAACGCCGCGGGCGCGGCGGATCCGGCTGCCGCTCTGGCGCGGGCCCGCGTTCAGCTGCACTACCTCGTGCACGACTGCTTTCTGGAACCGGGAGAGCTCGTCTCGAGCCTGACCCGCCTTGGCGAGACGCAGGTGCTGATCGTCCAGGGCAAGCGCGACCAGGTGTGCCCGCCGCGCGCCGCGCTGGAGCTGGCCGAGCGGCTGCCGCGCGCCGAGCTGCGCCTCATCGAGCGCGGCGGCCATTCGGCCGCGGAGCCGGCCATGGCGCAGGCGCTGCGCGGCGCCGCGGACGACCTGCGCCGGGTGCTGTAGGTAGGCCGCGATGAGCCTGCGCGTGCGCATCAACCTCGTGATCACGCTGGTGACGGTGGCGTTCACGGCAGCGATGGTGCACGTCATCGTGAACGACCTGCGCAGCTCGGTGCGCGAAGAGATCGAATCGACCACCCGCGTCGCGGTGCAGCTCATCGAGACCGTGGTCGCGGGCGTCTATCTCGAGCCCGGCCCGGTGCAGCGCACCGAGGCGCTGCTCGCGTTGCTGCGGCGCGTCGGCCGGGTGCGCTCCAACGACATCCGCTTCTACGACGAGAGCGGGGCGCTGCTCTACCAGTCGCCGCCTGCGACCTATCGTTCCGGCGGGTGGGCGCCGGCGTGGTTCGGACGGCTGGTGCGGCCGGAGGTCGCCGCGGCGCGGCTCAAGCTGCCCGGCGGCACGATCGTGGTGACGCCCGATGCGTCGCGTTCCATCTTCGAGGCCTGGGACGACCTGCAGCGCTTCGCGCTGCTGGCGCTTGCCTTCCTGGTGCTCGTCAACGTCGCGGTGTTCTGGCTGCTCCATCGCGCGCTCAGGCCGCTGCCGCAGATCCTCGACGGGCTCTCCGAGCTGACGCGCGGCCGCTTTCATGTGCGGCTGCCGGCGTTCAGGCCCGCCGAGTTCGCCGCGATCAGCCTCGGCTTCAATCGCATGGCGCAGGCGCTCGAGGAAAGCCTGGCGCAGAACCGGCAGCTCGCGCTGGTCGCGCAGCAGTCGAGCGACGCGCTCATCATTCGCGACCTGGCGGGACGGATCACGTACTGCAACGCCGCGGCGGAGCGGCTGCTCGGCTACGCGCAGCACGAGCTGGTCGGCAGCCCGGCAACGCTGATCGCGCCGGCGGACCGGCACGACGAGCTGCGCGCGCAGCTCGAGTCCATCGAACGGCGCGCGCCGCTCGAGCTGCTCGAGACGCAGCGCCTGGCGAAGAGCGGGCGGGTGGTGGATGTGGCGCTGTCGGCCGCGCCTCTGGTCGACCCGGCGAGCGACCGCGTGATCGGGGAAATCTGCAGCCTGCGTGACATCACCGGGTACAAGCGCATGCAGGCGGCCGAGCACGAGCTGGAGCAGAACCGCAGGCTGACGGCGCTCATCCAGTCCCAGCTCGAGGGCGAGCGCCGCGCGATCGCGCGCGAGTTGCACGACGAGCTCGCCCAATACGTCACCGCGATCAAGACTATCGGCACCGCGATCGCGAGCCGCGCCGGCGAAGCGAAGCCCGACATCCGGGACAACGCCACCACGATCGTGTCGGTGGCCTCCCATATCTACGACATCGTCCACGGCATCATCCGCAGGCTGCGGCCGAGCGGGCTCGATCATCTGGGGCTGGCCGAGACGCTGCGCGACGCGGTATCGGGATGGTCGCAGCGCCACCCGCAGGTGCGCTGGGAGCTCGCGCTTTCAGGCGAGCTCGACGGGCTGGGCGAAGCGCTCAACATCACCGTTTATCGCATCGTGCAGGAAGCCTTGACCAACGTGGTGCGGCATGCCGAGGCGAGCAGCGTGCGCATCTCGGTGGCGCGCGAGCCGGCGACAGGCTTCGAAGACGCGCTCGTGGTGTGCGTCCGGGACGACGGCAGGGGATTCGGGCAGGCAGCCGCGCAGGAGAACGGTCGCTTCGGGGTGGCGGGGATGCGCGAGCGCGTGCAGGCGTTCGGCGGCAGCTTCGCGATCTCGGGCACGGCGGGGGAGGGCGCTACGGTGCGCGCCGTGCTCCCCGTGACCGGCGCCGAGCGCGCGGCGCCGCTGCAGACTAGGGCGTGAGCAGGCCGGCGCGCATCGCAATCAGCGCCAGCTCCGCCGAGTTCGAGGCGCCGAGCTTCTGCTTGATGTTGTACAGATGGGTGCCGATGGTGCGGGGACTCAGCGACATGACCGCGGCGATATCCTGCACCGACTGCCCGCCCGCGAGCGCGAGGAATACCTTGAACTCCTTCTCGCTCAAGGTATCGAGCGGCTCGGCTGTGCCCGCGACCTGCCGCAGCGCAAGCTCCTGCGCAATCTGCGGCTCGAGGAAAGTCTTGCCCTGGCACACCTCGCGGATCGCCTGGATCAGGGCCTGCGCGGCGCTGCGCTTGGTCAGGTACCCGGCGGCGCCGGCCTTGAGCACGCGCCGTGCGTGCATCGCGTCCTCGTGCGCAGACAGGACCAGGATCCGTGCCGCGGGCTCCTTGGCGAGGATGCGGCGCACGGCCTCCAGGCCGCCGATCCCGGGCATGGAGATGTCCATCACCACGACCTCGGGCCGCGCCTCGTCGATGCGGCGCATCGCCTCTTCGCCGCTGTCCGCCTCGGCGACGACGCGCATGTCCGGCGCTGCGTCGAGCAGCAGCCTGAAGCCCATGCGCACCACGGCATGGTCGTCGACCAGCATCACGCCGATTCGCGCGGTAGCCATGAGCGTGATGCTACTCTTGGCGGCGCTCGTGTGCGCCGAGGCGAGCGCCGCGGAGCCGAAGTCGCTCGCGCTCATGGACTGCGAGCTGATCGACGATATGCGCCCGTTCGCGAGCGAGCAAGCACGCCGGGAGGTCGATCAGCGGATCGCGCTGATTACCGCCGAGCTGGCGAAAGAGCTGGAGCGCCGCGGCATGTATCGCGTGCTCGACCGCGCCAGCGCGCCCGGTGCCGAGCGCATCGCACGGTGCTGGGTGCAAAAGGTGAGCAACCTGATCCTCAACATCAATATCGAGGTGCGCAGCGCAGCCACGGACGAGACCGTGTACGTCAAGTCGGTCGATATCCGCGGCAACACCGACGAGACCTGGCTGCGCGGCGTGCGCCGCCTGGTCGACAACATCGAGGAGCGCCGGCACCACTTGCACTGAGCTGGTTCTTTTGTGTCCCAAAATGGAACACCTCTGGACAGATCCTTTTTTTGCAGCTACGGCGTTTCGCATTCACCCTGCCGCACTGCCGCGATTCGCTGGGCAAAAGTCATGTTTTTGCCGCCCATCTTGATCTCCAGAACACCCGCGACGCGGCCCCGACCGGCGTCCAGCCGCGCGGTTCCGGTCGCCACCTGCGGACTGGCGCAGACGAGGCGATAGCGGATCGTGCCGCCGCGCCGGCGCTCGCTGTTCAGGTTGCAGCCCTCGAGCGACGGGTGCTGCAGGATCGGGAAAATCGTGGGGAGCTCATTACTGCGAAGGCAGCGCCGCTCCCGCGTCGTGGCATACCGCAAGTTCTCCTCGAGATGAGGCATTGCGGTCTGGGTAATGATCTCATAGGTGCCCGGCTCGACGGCTTCGCCCGATGCAGATGCAACGGTGCAGAGCAATGCGGCTGCCACGCTCAGAGGACGTTGCCATGTTGGGGTCATTGGGTGCAACATACGCGGCTCCAACGAGGAGGGATCACCATGGCTAGCGTCAAGATACATCCGGCGGTCGACGGTGGATTGAAGCCCGCGGCAAAGAATTTCGCAGGCGGGACGCTGTTTTGCAACTGCTCGCAGAACAGGGTCGAGATAGCGATCAAAGGGCAGTCCGCGCACAATCACGTGTGCGGCTGCACCAAGTGCTGGAAACCGAAAGGGGCGCTGTTCTCGCAGGTCGCCGTCGTAACGCGCGACAATCTCAGCGTCAAGGCGAACGGCAACAAGCTCGCGATCGTCGATCCCAAGGCGACGATCCAGCGCTATGCCTGCAAGGAGTGCGGCGTCCACATGTACGGCCGCATCGAGAACCGGGGCCACCCGCTGTACGGCTTCGATTTCATCCACACCGAGCGCTCGAACGAATCGGGCTGGTCGCCGCCCGAATTCGCGGCATTCGTCTCGTCGATCATCGAATCGGGCGCGAGCCCCGACAACATGGGCGCGGTCAGGGCGAGGCTGAGAGAACTGAAGCTCGAGCCTTACGATTGCCTGTCCCCGCCGCTGATGGATTTCATCGCCACGCAAACCGCCAAGGCCTCCGGCGCGCTGCGGGCGTGACGCAAACTCGGGCGTTTCACGGCTTCTTCCCTTCCCCGGCGACGACGTATGCCCACAGCGCTTCGATGTCGTCGGGCTTGAGCACATCATCCCAGGGCGGCATGCCTTTTTTGCCGTAGGTCACCGTATCGACGAAGCGCGCGCGATCCTCGCGCGGAAACGTACGCAGGTCGGCCGCCCACGGCGGATTGGCGAGGCGTGGCCCATGACACGTCGCACAGTGGGTCGCGTAGAGGTCCGCGCCCTTCCTGACCTGCTCCGGCGGGAAGGACTGCGCCGCGACCCCCGCGCAGGCAAGTGCGAGGCCGAGAGCGAGGGCGGAGAAGCGCGCCACGCTCTATTCAGGCATCAACGCGAAGGTCCACACCGAGCCGCCGGCAGGCACCTCTTTCCCCGCAGTGCGCGTGGGCACGCTCCCGCCTATTCCCGAGAGCACGCTCACGT
>VBCP01000177.1:0-437 GCA_005888925.1 Betaproteobacteria bacterium
GCCTCGAATTCCTCGTCAACGTCGGGCTCGACTATCTCGCGCTCGAGCGCTCGGCCGAGACGCTCTCCGGCGGCGAGGGGCAGCGCATTCGCCTCGCGAGCCAGATCGGCTCGGGCCTGACCGGCGTGATGTACGTGCTCGACGAGCCTTCCATCGGCCTGCACCAGCGCGACAACGCCCGGCTGATCGCGACGCTCAAGCACCTGCGCGACCTGGGCAACTCCGTGATCGTCGTCGAGCACGACGAGGAAGCGATCCGTTCCTCCGACCACGTGCTCGACATGGGCCCCGGGGCCGGCGAGGCCGGCGGGCGCGTGGTCGCCGAGGGCACGGTGGACGACATCATCGCGAATCGCGGCTCGCTTACCGGTCGCTACCTCGCGCGCGAAATGTCGATCGAGGTGCCCGCGCGCCGTAACCGGCCGGGCGAGCAGAAG
>VBCP01000177.1:550-5185 GCA_005888925.1 Betaproteobacteria bacterium
ATGATGCGGTGAGCGGCATCGAGCAGCTCGACAAGGTGATCAGCGTCGACCAGAGCCCGATCGGCCGCACGCCGCGCTCGAACCCCGCCACCTACACCGGCCTTTTCACGCCGATCCGCGACCTCTTCGCCGGCGTACCGGAGGCGCGCCAGCGCGGCTATGACGCGGGACGCTTCTCCTTCAACGTGAAAGGCGGGCGCTGCGAAGCCTGCCAGGGCGACGGCGTCACCAAGGTGGAGATGCACTTCCTGCCCGATGTGTACGTCGCCTGCGACGTATGCCATGGCAAGCGCTACAACCGCGAGACGCTGGAGATCCGCTACAAGGCGCGCAACATCCACGAGGTGCTGGAGATGACGGTCGATGAGGCGGCGGAGTTCTTCTCCGCCGTGCCGGCCATCGCGCGCAAGCTGAAGACACTGATCGACGTTGGTCTGGGCTACGTGCGCCTGGGCCAGTCGGCCACGACGCTCTCGGGCGGCGAGGCGCAGCGCGTCAAGCTCTCGCTCGAGCTCTCGAAGCGCGATACCGGGCGCACGCTCTACATCCTGGACGAGCCCACCACCGGCCTGCACTTCCACGACATCAAGCTGCTGCTCGAGGTGGTGCACCGGCTGCGCGACGCCGGCAACACCGTCGTGGTGATCGAGCACAACCTCGACGTCATCAAGACCGCGGACTGGATCATCGACCTCGGGCCCGAGGGCGGCGACGGCGGCGGGCGCATCGTCGCCGAAGGCACTCCCGAGCAGGTGGCCGGCAAGCCGACCTATACCGGGCGCTATATGAAGCAAGCCCTTGAAACCGGTGCCGATCGCCCGCGGCCAGCGCGCCAGGCCGCCAAGGCCCATTGACAGAAGCGAACGTTCGTACTATTTTATGCGGCGCATGGACAAACCGACCCATGGGGACAAGCCGACCAAAGGCGAGCAGACACGCACGGCGATCCTCGACGAGGCGCTGAAGATCGCGAGCCGGCTCGGCCTCGAGGGGCTGACCATCGGCAGCCTGGCCGAGGCCACCGGCATGTCGAAGTCGGGCCTGTTCGCGCACTTCGGCTCGCGCGAGGACCTGCAGCTCGCGGTGCTCGAGCACGCCGCGCAGCGCTACGGCGAGCTGGTGTTCGTGCCGGTCCTGAGGATCCAGCGCGGGCTGCCGCGGCTGCGCGCCCTCTTCGCGCGCTGGCTCGACTGGACCCTCGCCTCGGGGCTGCCGGGCGGCTGCATCATGATTTCGGCGGCCAATGAATACGACGACCGGCCCGGGCCGATCCGCGACGCGGTGATCGCCAACCAGCATCGCGGCAATGCCATCAGCCAGAAGGCCGTACGCCTGGCGATCGACGAAGGCCACCTCAAGCGCGGCACCGATCCGGAGCAGATCGCCTTCGAGATGCTCGGCATCGTGCTCGCGAGCCACAATCACCGGCGGCTGCTCGGCGACAAGGAGGCGCGCAAGCGCTCGCTGATCGCGTTCGACGAACTTATTGCCCGCCACGCCGCCGCCCGCAAACCGCTAAAGGCCGTTTCCCGCTAAGGAGCCCGCAATGCCCGCTTCCCTCTCCCTGCCCAGAATTAGCACGAACGTTCGCTTTGCCGCCTCGGCGCTGCTGTTTCCCGAGCTCGCCGGCGCATGGGCCGAGCGCCTGTTCCTCACGCCGCCGCGAAACGGAGCCGCCGCGGCGGCGCTCGATCTGATCGACGCGCGCTCGGCGATGTTCGAGCACAAGGGCCGCCACATCGCGACCTGGCGCTGGGGCGCGCGCGACGCGCCCGCGGTGATCCTCGCGCACGGCTGGGGCGGCTACGCGGCGCAGATGCGCGCCTTCGTCTTTCCGCTCCTCAGCGCGGGCTATCAGGTGATCGTGTACGACCAGCCGGCGCACGGCGTCTCCGAAGGCCGCTTCACCGGTCTTCCCGATTTCGCCGACCTGCTCGCGGAGATCGCCTGGCACTACGGCGAAGCCCACGCCTTCATCGGCCATTCGCTGGGCGGCGCGGCGGGCGCGCTGGCGCTCGCGAGCGGGCGCGTGCGCTTCGAGAAGGTCGTGCTCGTCAGTCCGCCGGCGGATCTCGTCGGCTACTCGCGGCGTTTCGCGCGCTGGCACTGGATGCCGGAAGCGGTACGCCGCGCCATGCAGTCCGCCATCGAGGAACGCTACGGCGTGCTCTGGGAGAACCTGGAGGTCGCGCGCCTCGCGCCGCGGCTGCACGCGCCGGCGCTCGTGATCCACGATCGCGACGACCGCATGGTGCCGTGGACGCAAGGCGTGCAGGTCGCGCACTTGTGGCCCGGCGCGCGCCTGATGAGCACCGACGGCTTGGGCCATGGTCGCATCCTCGGCAACGAGGCGGTGACGCGAGCGGCGGCGGATTTCATCGCCGGGCGCTCGGCCGTCGCTCCAATAGCAGCCCAAGCGCAGCCGGCGCCGCTCTACTAATGGCGAGAACACTCACGGTGGAATGGAGCGACCCCGCGGCGCTTGCCGCGGCGGGACGCTCGATGGCGGGGATCGATTTCCTGCGCGCGCTGCGCGACGGCCGACTGCCGCCGCCGCCGATCGCGCAGCTCCTGGGCTTCAGGCTGGTCGAGGTCGAGCCGGGACACGCGGTGTTCGAGTGCGTGCCCGGCGAGCAGCACTACAACCCGATCGGCGTGGTGCACGGTGGCCTCGCCATGACGCTGCTCGATTCCGCGATGGGCTGCTGCGTGCAGACGCGCATGCCCGCCGGCAGCGGCTACACCACGCTCGAAGCGAAGAGCAATCTGGTGCGCGCCATCACCGACAAGACCGGGCGCCTTCGCGCCATCGGCAAGGTGGTACATCTCGGCAACCGCATCGCCACCGCCGAAGGCCGGCTCGAGGACGCCGCCGGCAAGCTCTACGCGCACGCCACGACGACCTGCATCGTGCTAAACGGCGGCTAAGCGTTCGCCCTGCCATGCGAGCTCGCGCCGATGTTGCGCGCGCAGGCTCGCGCGATGGCCGATCGAGACGAGCGTGGTGTGCGGCAGGCGCTCCTTCAGCAATCGATACAAGGCCTCCTGCGCATCCTCCGGCAAGGATGCCGTCGCTTCGTCGAGGAACAGCCAGTCCGGTGCGTTGAGCAGCGCACGTGAGAAGGCGAGTCGCTGCTGCTCGCCGCCCGACAGCACCTGCGCCCAGTTCTCGCTGCGCTCGAGATCCGCTGCCAACCCCGGTAGTCCCACAGTGGTTAGCGCATCCGCGATTTGCGCATCGCTGAACTTCGCCTCGTCCGCCGGATACGTCACCGCGCGCTTAAGCGTGCCGATTGGTAGATAAGGCTTCTGCGGCAGAAAGAGCAGCCGCGCGCCTTTCGGTAGCCGCATGCGTCCTTTCCAGTACGGCCAGATGCCGGCGAGCGCGCGGAAAAACGTCGACTTGCCCGCACCGGAGGGGCCGGTGACGAGCACGTCCTCCCCAGGCCGCAGCTGGATCGAGGTCGCGGCGAGCAGCGGCCTGCCCTGCGGCAGCCCGAGCTCGAGGCCTTCGATGCCAATGCCGTCGGCGGCCTCCTCGGCGCGCTCGCCGCCGAGCCGCACCGCATCGCTGCGCGCGCGTTCAAGAGAAGCATTGAAGCTGGTGAGACGATCGACCGTCGCCTTCCAGCTCGCGAACTGCGGGTATATGCCGATAAACCAGGAGAGCGAGCCGCGCACTTCGCCAAGAGCGGACGATGTCTGGAAGATGAAGCCCAAGCCGACCTCGCCGGCGAAATAGCGCGGCGCAGCGACCAGGTACGGAAACACGATGGCGAACTGCTCATAGAACGAGACGAACCAGTTGAGCTGCTTGCGCTTTCTCATGATGCCCCACCAGTTCTGGATCACGTGATCGAAGCGCTCGCGGAAGTTGGCGTGCTCGAGCGCTTCGCCGCGGTAGAGCGCGACCCCTTCGCTGTTCTCGCGCAGCCGCACCAGCGAATAGCGGTAATCGGCCTCGAAGCGCTGCTGGTTGAAGTCCAGGCCGATGAGCGGCTTGCCGATGACTTGCGTGAGCCAGGTGCCGATGCCGGCATAGATGACGGCGACCCAGAAGAGATAGCCGGGGATGGCGAGTCCGCCGATCGCGAAGTCGCCCGACAGGCTCCACAGGATGCCGGTGAAGGAAATCAGCGTGACCACCGCCGACAGCAGCCCGATGCTCAGATCGAGCGTCATGTCGACGAAGATGCGCAGGTCGTCCGCGATGCGCTGATCCGGATTGTCGACGCCGCGGTCGACGAGCTGCAGCCGATAGTAGGCGCGGTCCTCGAGCCAGCGCGCGAGGAAGTTCTCGTTCAGCCAGGCGCGCCACTCGATGAGTAGCATCTGCTGCAGGTAGAGCCGGTAGACGCCGGCGATGATCCAGAACACCGCCAGGTAGGTGAAGCGCCAGAGTTGCTGGAGGAATTCGGGCTGGTCCTTTTTCTCCAGCGCGTTGTAGAAATCCTTGTTCCAGGTATTGAACTGCACGGACAGGTACACCATCCCGAGCGACAGCCCGATCACGGCGACGGCGAGGAGCAGGCCTTTGTTGCGCTGCTCCGAGACCCAGTAGGGCTTCGCCAACGCCCAGAAAGCCGTTAGAAATCTTGCCTTTTGCATGGGGCACCTCAGGAAGGACGCAAATCA
>VBCP01000015.1 GCA_005888925.1 Betaproteobacteria bacterium
CGCCGGCAGCGCGCGCAGGTAGGCGATGGCGTCGAAGCCGTGATTGCACGCGCTCACGTAAATGTTGTTGACGTCGCACAGAATGCCGCAGCCGGTGCGCGCCGCGACCGCCGCCATGAACTCCCACTCGGTAATGGTCGAGTGACGGAAGCGCAGGTACGACGACGGGTTCTCGAGCAGGAGCTGCCGGCCTAGAAACTGCTGCGTCATTTCGACGTTGCGGCAAACGACGTCGAGTGCCTCCTCGGTGAGCGGCAGCGGCAGCAGATCGGGGAAATGCGTGCCGCCGCTCGCCGTCCACGCGAGATGCTCGGACACGAGCGCGGCGTCGATGCGCTCGGCGAGCTGGCCGAGACGCCGCAGGTGGCGCTCGTCGATCCCTTCGGCGGCTCCGAGGGAGAGCGCCACGCCGTGCAGCGCGATCGGATAGTCGCGCCGGATCGCTTCCAGATACGCGAGCGGCTTGCCGCCGCCCCTGTAGTTCTCGGCAGTCGAGGTCTTGCCGCCCGCCAGCTTCTGGCAGTCGCCCTTCGGCACGAGCACGAACGATTCCGGATCGCGGTCGCGCGTCGACTGTCCGACGCAGGAATGCGCGCCCTCGGCGCAGTCGTTCTTGCCGCGCGCGGCGACGCCGTAGCACTTCTCGAGGTTGTTCTTGACCATGCGCTCCATGGTCATCTTCTGCTCCTTGGTCATCGGCTTGCCGGACTTGTCGGTCTGCGCCTGGACCGATGCGGCGAGCGCAAGGCCGACGGCGGCGGCAAGCGTGGCGGTGGCGAGCGAACGGGTCATCGAGAGTCTCCTTCCTCAGTGGAGCCCCGAACGGGGCGGGTATCCGGTTGACCCGCGCTGGGGCTAAAACCTTACACAGCACCGTGTAAGGATCGACCCCGGATCGGTGTCTAATCGTGCAAGGAGAGGCACATCAGCCGCAGCGCGCAGAATTTCGAGCACGCCGTCCGCGCCTATAGCGCCGATCTCTACCGCTATGCCTGGTGGATGTGCCGTGACCGTCATCTCGCCGAAGACGTGGTGCAGGAGACTTTCGCGCGCGCGTGGAAGTCCTGGGCCGAGCTGCGCGACGTGGCGCTTGCCAAGGCGTGGCTCGTGACCATCATGAGGAACGAGCTCGCGCGCAGCTTCTCGAGGAACAGACCGGCGCTGGACATCGACGCCGTCGGCGAAGCCGACCTGCCGGCCCTGCCTTCATTCGAGTCGCAGCTCGAGACCGCGCAGCTCGTGAGCCTGCTGCCCGAGACCTACCGCGAGCCGCTGCTCCTGCAGGTCCTGGGAGGCTTCAGCTGCGCGGAGATCGCCGGGATGCTGGGCACGACGGAAGGCGCGGTGATGACGCGCCTCACGCGCGCGCGCCAGGCCCTGCGCAAGCAGTACGAGCCAGCGCAGAGCCGAAGGGGGATCAAATGAACTGCCTGGAATTCCATCGCTTGAAACTCGCTGATCCGCACCGGCTGCCGCCGGAGGCGCAGGCGCACGCCGCGCAGTGCGCCGCGTGCGCCGCGTTTGTGATCAGCGTCGACCAGGCCGAGCGCGACCTCGAGCGGACGCTCGCGACCCCGGTGCCCGAAGGGCTTGCGGACCGCGTCCTGCTGCGCGTGCATGGCGCTCGCCCCGCTTGGCGAGCCTAGGCGATCGCAGCCAGCGTGGTGCTCGCAATCACACTGGGCGTGACTGCGCTGCTCTATCAACCCGCGTCGGCCGACCACTATGCCCTCCGGGCGATCGAGCACGTGGCGATGGAGCCGGAGTCCTTCACCACGGTGCACCTCGCCGATGTGCCGAGTCTGGACGAGCTCATCCGCACTTCGGGCGGCAGGCTGAAAGCGCCGCTCGGCAACGTGCGCTACGTCAAGCTCTGCCCTGTCGACGGCGGCACCGGATGGCATATCGTGTTCGAGACGCCCGAAGGCCTTGCCACGCTTCTCGTCATCCCCGGCCAGCCGCTCGGCACGACACAGCACGCCTCCAGCGCCGAGTGGAGCGCGCTAGCCCGGCCGACGCGGCGCGGATACTACGCGGTGGTGACCCGCTCCGCGCAGAAGACGTCGCACGTCGACCAGCTGATCCGCAAAAGGATCGACTGGGACGCCTGAGGTGAAAGACTGGCTCGAGAAGCTCGGCAGCGCCGGCGCGATCATCGCGGCGGCCGCCTGCCCGGTGTGTTTTCCCAAGCTCGCGCTCGTCGGCGCGCTTTTCGGCCTGGGTGCGCTCAGCGCCTACGAATTCCAGCTCTTCATCGCCGCGCAGGCGCTGGTCGTGCTCGCGGTCATCGGGCTGTCGCTCGCCTACCTGCGTCATCACAACCGATGGCTGCTTGGCGCGGCGCTGGTCAGCGGCGCGGCGTTTTTTGGCGGGCTGTACCTGGTTGCTTCGGAGTGGCTCGCGTACCTCGGATTGGCGGGCCTCGTCGCCGCAAGCCTGCCGGAGTTCTGGATACGCACGCGCAACCTCTGGAGACTTGCATGGAACAAAAAGTGAAGGCTTCGCCCCGCATCGCGCCGCTGCCGGCCGAGCACACGCCGGAGCTGAAGGACGCGTTCGAGGCGATGAAGAAGAACCTCGGCTTCGTGCCGAACAGCATGCTGATCCTGCAGAGGAAGCCCAGGATCGCGCGCGCGCTCGCACAGCTCACCGCATCCATCTGGGAGCCGGACGGCGAGGTCGATCGTGGCTTCAAGCGCCTCGTCGCGCACGTCGCGAGCCGCACTGCCGGCCGCCGCTACTGCATGGCGCACACCGCGGGCGGCGCGCTCCACTTCGGCGTCGAGGAGCAGAAGCTCGCCGCGGTGTGGGACTTCCGCACCAGCCCGCTCTTCAGCGAAGCGGAGCGCGTCGCGCTCGACTTCACCATCGCCGCCGCCTCCGTGCCGAACGGCGTCACCGACGAGATGTTCGCCGGGCTGCGCAAGCACTGGAGCGAGACACAGATCGTCGAGATCATCGCGGTCATTTCGACCTTCGGCTTCCTCAACCGCTGGAACGACACCATGGGCACGCCGCTCGAGGAGGAGCCGCTGACGGTCGGCGAGAAATTCCTCGCGCCGCGCGGCTGGAGCGCGGGCAAGCATGCTCAATCCAGGTAGGAGCTGCCCCACTTCGTATCGCTACGGCGCGCACGCCCTGCGCGGCGAGCCGTCGCTGCAGGCCGAGAGCCTGTGGATCGCCGGCGGCCTGTACGGGAATCCGCTTGCGCTCGAGGCGCTGCTCGAAGCCTACGACTGCGAGCACGGGCGCAAGGCTCTCGTTTTCAACGGCGACTTCCACTGGTTCGATGTCGACGTCGCGGATTTCGGCCGCATCAACGACGCGGTGCTCGCCTTTCATGCCACGCGCGGCAATGTCGAGACCGAGCTCGCCACGCCGCAGGACGGCGCGGGCTGCGGCTGCGGTTATCCGGACTGGGTCGGCGACGACACGGTGCAGCGGTCGAACCGGATCATCGAGCGCCTGCGCGCCACCGCCGCGCGCCTGCCGCACACGCTCGCACTCCTCAGGGCATTGCCGATGCATCTCGGCGCGCGCGTCGGTGACGCGTGCATCGCCATCGTCCACGGCGACGCGGACTCGCTAGCCGGCTGGAACTTTTCCCAGGAAGCGCTCGCGACCGACAACGGTTTAGCCAACGCGCGCAAGGCATTCGATGCGGCCGGCGCCGATGTCTTCGCCTCGAGCCATACCTGCCTGCCGGTGCTCCAGTGCTTTCCGGGCGGGAAAGTGCTCGTCAACAACGGCGCTGCGGGAATGCCGAACTTCCGCGGTGAGCATTACGGCCTCGCGACGCGTATCGCTCTCACGCCCGCGCCGAACTCCGTCTATGGCATGCGCCAGGGCGGGCTCTACATTGACGCGGTGCCGCTGCGCTACGACACCCGAGCCTGGGAACAGCGCTTCCTGGAGCAATGGCCCGCGGGCTCCGACGCGCACGCGTCCTACTATGCGCGGATCATGAACGGCCCGGACTATTCCCGGCAGGCCGCACTGCGGCTCACAGACCGCGCCGACAGGCAAGCCCCAGAAACTCTTCGCGCGTAGCCAGATTCTCGCGGAACACGCCGAGCACCGATGACGTGACCATCGTCGAGTTCTGCTTCTCGACGCCGCGCATCATCATGCAGAGATGCCGCGCCTCGATCATCACGCCGACGCCCCTCGCGCCGACCTCCTCCATCACCACCTGAGAGATCTGCTCGGTGAGCCGCTCCTGCAGCTGCAGCCGCCGCGCGAAGACGTCCACCAGGCGCGCGAGCTTCGAGACGCCGAACACCTTGCCGTTCGGGATGTAGCCGATGTGGCAGCGCCCGTAGAACGGCAGCATGTGGTGCTCGCACAGGCTGTAGAGCTCGATGTCCTTGACGATCACCATGCCGCCGGTGGTCTGGCTGAAGAGCGCCTGGTTGATCACCTCGCGCAGGTTGGCGCGGTAGCCGTAGGTGAGAAACGCAAGTGCCTTCGCCACCCGGGCGGGCGTCTTCATCAGCCCCTCGCGGTTGACGTCCTCGCCGAGCTCGATCAGGAGCTGGCGCACGAGGCCTTCGATCTTCGCCTGATTGGGTTCCATGCCCCGGCCCTGCAAGAGACAGGCCGCTAC
>VBCP01000181.1 GCA_005888925.1 Betaproteobacteria bacterium
GCAATCGGGCAAGCTGCGCATGCTCGCGGTGATGAGCGGCGAGCGCTCGCCGGCGTTTCCGGAGGTGCCGACGGCAAAAGAGCAGGGCTTGCCGGAGCTCGAGGTGGAGACCTGGTACGGCCTGTTCGCTCCCGCCGGCACGCCGATGGAAGTGGTCAATAGATTGAATCGCGACATCAACTCTCTTCTCACCGATCCACAAATAAAAGATCTGCTTTCAAGGCAGGGAATGGCGGCAGCGGGCGGCACGCCCGAGCGCTTCGGCGCTCTGGTGAAGCAGGAGCTGGCGCGCTGGACCCGCGTCGTCGACTTAGCCGGAATCAAGGCCGACTGATGGAACCGCTCGAAGACCTCGTCGCGGCTTACCGCATCCTGGCGGAGCACGGCGTGATCGACGCCTACGGGCACGTGAGCCTGCGCTCGCCGCGCGATCCGACGCGTTATTACCTCGCCCGGTCCATTGCACCAGAAAAGGTTCAAGAAGAAGATCTTCTGGAATACGACCTGGACAGCCGGCCGCTCGATGCGCAGGGACGCGAATCGGTGCGCGAGCGCTTCATCCACGGCGAGATCTACAGGAGCCGGCCGGAAGTGATGGCGGTGGTGCACAACCATTCGCCCTCGGTGGTGCCGTTCAGCGTCACCGACGTTCCGATGCGGCCGCTTTTCCACATGGCCGCGTTCATCGGCGAGGGCCTGCCGAACTTCGAGATCCGCGACGTGCAGAAGGGCACCGATCTGCTGGTGAAGACGCCGCAGCTCGGCGAGGCATTGGCAAAGAAATTAGGAAATAAACCAGCAGCGCTAATGCGCGGCCACGGTGCGGTGGTGGTGGGCGAAGGCCTGGCGCGCGCGGTCGGCCGCAGCGTGTACCTGGAGTTGAGCGCCCGCATGCAGATGCAGGCGATGCTTCTTGCGGGGGAGAAGGGAAAGATCACGTACCTTGACGAGGCGGAGGTCAAGGCCTCGAATCCAGTGCAGGACTACGCGCGTGCCTGGCCGCTGTGGCGCGAGAAGGCGCTCGCCCGCGCCAAAGCAGAGCGCCGGTGAGCGACCTCTGCTTGCTCGGCGCCGCCGAGCTCGTCAATCTGTATCGCAAGAAAGACGTTTCGCCGGTCGAGGTGACGCGCGCGGTATTGAAACGCATCGAGGATTTGAACCCTAAATTGAATGCCTTTTGCTTCCTTTCTCAGGAAGCCATTTCGAATGCAGAAGAATCGGAAGCACGGTGGTTGAGGGGAGAACCGAAGGGACTACTCGATGGCGTCCCGGTCTCGATCAAGGATCTGATCCTGGCCACAGGCTGGCCGACGCTGCGCGGCTCGAAGACCATCGATCCGAAGGGGCCGTGGAACGACGATGCGCCGGCGACGGCGCGGCTGCGCGAGCACGGCGCGGTGCTGCTGGGAAAGACCACCACGCCCGAGTTCGGCTGGAAAGCGGTCACCGACAGCGCCCTGACCGGCATCACGCGCAATCCATGGAATCCGGCAAAAACGCCGGGCGGCTCCTCGGGCGGCGCGGTGGCGGCGGTCGCGGCCGGCATGGGGCCGCTCGCGGTCGGCACCGACGGCGGCGGCTCGATCCGCATCCCCTGCTCCTTCACCGGGCTGTTCGGCATCAAGCCCTCGTTCGGCCGCGTTCCGGCCTGGCCGCTGTCGCCTTTCGGCACCGTCGCGCACGTCGGGCCAATCGCGCGCAACGTCACCGACGCCGCGTTGATGCTCGACGTCCTGTCGCTTCCCGACGCGCGCGACTGGCACGCTCTCCCCTACGAGGCGCGCGATTACCGCACCACACTCGAGCACGGGGTGCAGGACCTGCGCATCGCTTTCTCGCCCGACTTGGGTTATGCGAAGGTCGACGGGGAGGTCGCAGTATTAGTGCGTGAAGCAGTCAAAGTGTTTGCTGATCTCGGCGCCAGGGTCGAGGAGAAACACCCCGGGTTCGAAAATCCGGAACCGATCTTCCGCGCACATTGGTTCCCGGGGGCGGCTTTTCTTCTAAAAGATCTTTCAGTTGAAAAAAGGAAGCTCGTGGATCCCGGTCTGCTTGACGCGGCCGACCAGGGCAAAAAATTTTCAATGATGGAAATTCTGGAGGCGCAGCAGAAGCGCGGCGCTCTCGGCGCCCACATGAATCTTTTCCACCGCGACTACGACCTGCTGCTCACCCCGACGCTGTCGATCGCTGCCTTCGACGCCGGCAAGGACGTCGCCGACGCGATGCTGCACAAGCGCTGGACCGACTGGACGCCGTTCAGCTTTCCCTTCAACCTGACCCAGCAGCCGGCGGCGTCGGTTCCCTGCGGCCTCACGCGCGCCGGGCTGCCCGCCGGCCTGCAGATCGTCGGCCCGCGCTACGCCGACGCGCGAGTGCTGCGCGCCGCGCGCGCTTTCGAGTCGGCGCGGCCGTTCGCGCTGCCCGACTTGCATCGGCTCTGACGCCGTGAAGCCCGTGTGACGCGTCCTTGCAGGTAAAAAAGACCGCGTCCCCGGCAGGCGTCGCCCCGCCCTGGTGGATCTTGCCGGCGGGCACGAAGATCAGACCGCGCGGCCCGACGTGGTGCGTCTGCCCGTCGATGCGGAATTCGAACTCGCCCTCCAGCACGTAGATCCACTGCTCGTTGGGATGCGAGTGCGGATCGCCCATTTTCCCGGCGGGCGCGCGCATCCGCGCAACGATCATGCGCTCGCCCTCGACGCAGCCGCCGAACACCGGCGAGTAGCCGGGCCCGCCCATGATCTGGCCGAG
>VBCP01000182.1 GCA_005888925.1 Betaproteobacteria bacterium
AACTAATGAAAGGGTCCAAAAGGAAAGCGCACATACCCGACGCTAGGACTAAAAATCCGATAAGCGGTGCAACTAGGAAGCCAAGGGCTACTCGGGTGATCGCGGCGGCGGTCATGGGCCAATGCGCTCTAACGTTCGCGGTTTGCCGCGCTGAACGAAGCGCGCAGCGCGAGGTAAGCGTCGGCCAACAACGCGCTGTTAGATCTGCGTGGCATTGCGCCTGAATCGCCGAAAGACCAACACACTAGACGCTACCGATATAACGATCAACGCAGCGCCCAAGGCGAAAAGCTTAGTCAGCATTTCAACGCCAGCGCTGGACCAAGACAACGCAACAAAGGCCACCCAGCCGCCCACGGTGCAGAACGCGACTAGATATACAAGGTACTGTGACCATGAACGCGACAGCGCAAGGCCGATGCCAGCGGCAAACGATGGGACGGCCCAGAGCGAGAACCACGCAGAGCCATACTTGATGGCTAGCCAAGCGCTGTAGGCTCCATAGGCGAACAGCACTGCTGTGACGAGCTTCAGGAGCAGGCTACGTGCGGTCGGGTTCACGCAGATCTAACGTGTATTAGTTGACAAATTAGTTGACATTTTAGGCGTTGAGCACGGCAAGAATTTTGTCGTGATGACTGTCATCTCGTCTACGGCTCAACACGTTACCTCCGAGAGGGTGCAAAAGCTGTTCCGACCACGGAGGAAATGTACATGAATGACACACGCCATGAATCGCGCGCGACTAATGAGCCGCGACTACTCGATCGCGTGCGTAACGCTATTAGGAGGCGCCACTACAGCGACCGCACCGAGGAGACCTACATCCACTGGATCAAGCGGTTTATCTATTTTTCCGGGAAGCGGCATCCGGCGGCGATGGGGGCCGAAGAGGTCACTGCGTTTCTCAATCATCTGGCGCGCGACAGGGAGGTCGCGGCGGCTACGCAGAACCAGGCGTTGGCCGCGCTGCTCTTCCTCTACAAGGAGGCGCTGGAGACGCCGCTCCCCTGGCTCGAGGGCCTGGAGCGCGCGAAGCGGCCGGAGCGCGTGCCGACAGTGCTCGCGCGGGATGAAGTGGCGAGGCTGCTCACCGCGATGGAGGGCACGAAATGGTTGATGGCGAGCCTGCTCTATGGGGCGGGCCTGCGGCTGCGCGAGTGTCTGAAGCTGCGCGTGAAGGATGTCGACTTCAGCTACCGCCAGATCCTCGTGCGGGACGGCAAAGGCGCGAAGGACCGCGTGACGATGCTGCCGGCGTCGGTGGTGGCGCCGCTGCAGGCGCATCTCGCGCGGGTGAAGCAGCTTCACGAGCGCGATCTCGCCGGGGGCTACGGCGACGTCGAGCTGCCGCATGCGCTCGCGCGCAAGTATCCGAAGGCGCGGTACGAATGGGCCTGGAAGTTCGTTTTCCGTCGCACAAGCGATCCACCGACCCGAAGACGGGCGTCATCCGCCGCCACCACGTCTACGAGAACTACGTCATCCGCGGCGTCAAGGAAGGCGCGCGCGCGGCGCGGATCCACAAGCACGTGAGCTGCCACACGCTGCGCCACTCGTTCGCCACGCATCTCCTGGAATCGGGCTACGACATCCGCACGGTGCAGGAACTCCTCGGCCACCGCAGCGTGGAGACCACGATGATCTACACGCACGTCATGAACAAGGGCGGGCGCGGGGTGACGAGCCCGCTCGACGCGGGCACGGCGATGCCCCGCCAATGACGTTCGCTATTTGCGACCGCGGCTGTGCGCGTCCGCCTCGACCACGACCAACACGAGGGCGATGACCAACATGGTCAACGCAAGGATCGGTGCCCAGATCATCAGAGGTCTTCCAGTTCGCGCATCCTACGATAGGCCGCGCGATTGATCCACAGAAGGAGAGCGCTTAGACATGCCGCAGCAGTGATCGCAACGACTACCAGGCTCCTTGAGACGGTCGAGCTTCGACATGCTCTTGTGAAACGCGATGCCGGGAATCACGTTGACCCTTAGACAGCAATCGGCGCCTTGATCGCCGGATGCGGCTCGTAGCCCTCGAGCGTGAAGTCCTCGTACTGGAATTCGGCGAGCTCGCGGCGCGCGGGGTTGAGGCGCATGCGGGGGAAAGCTCGCGGCGAGCGGGTGAGTTGCTCGCGAGCCTGGTCGAGATGGTTGAGATAGAGATGGGCGTCGCCCAGCGTGAGGATGAATTCGCCCGGCTGGAGATCGGTGACTTGCGCCACCATCAGCGTGAGGAGCGAATAGGAGGCGATGTTGAAAGGCACGCCGAGGAAGAGATCGGCGCTTCGCTGGTACATCTGGCAGGACAGGCGGCCTTCGGCGACGTAGAACTGGAAGAGCGCGTGGCAGGGCGGCAGCGCCATCTTGTCGACGTCGGCGGGGTTCCAGGCGCTGACGATGTGGCGGCGCGAGTCGGGGCGCTGCCTCAGGTTCTGGATCAGCTGCGCGATCTGGTCGATCTCGCGGCCGTCGGGGGTGCGCCAGTGGCGCCACTGGTAGCCGTAGACCGGACCGAGCTCGCCGCGCTCGTCGGCCCATTCGTCCCAGATGCTGACGCCGCGCTGCTGGAGCCATTTCACGTTGGTCTCGCCGCGCAGGAACCACAGCAGCTCGTAGAGGATGGATTTCAGGTGCAGCTTCTTCGTCGTGAGCAGCGGGAAGCTGCTGCCGAGCGCGAAGCGCAGCTGCCGGCCGAACACCGAGAGCGTGCCGGTGCCGGTGCGGTCGGATTTGCGTGCGCCCTGCGCGAGCACCTCCGCCAGCAGGTCGAGATAGTGGCGCTCGCTCATGGCATGAGAGTCAGAGCAGAATCGTGGCGCAAAGGTCGGCTGCGCTCTGGAATCTATCCTGCGGGTCCTTGGCGAGCATCTTGTCGAGGAGCGGCTGGTGCGCGGCGAGCGCGTCGGGCAGGCGCGGCACGGGTGCCGTGACATGCATGCGCATCAGGTCCGCCGGGCCGGCGGACTCGTAGATCCGCGTGCGCGTGAGCATCTCCCACAGGATCGCGCCGAGGCTGTAGAGGTCCGAGCGCGCGTCGACCGTCTTGCCGAGGCACTGCTCGGGGCTCATGTAGCGCGGCGTGGCGAGCAGGCGCTGCTGGCCGGTGAGGGTGGAGTTCATCGCCAGGTCCTTGGCGAGGCCGAAGTCGACGATCACCGGGCGCCCGTCGGAGCGGAACAGGATGTTGGCGGGCTTGAGATCGCGGTGGATGATGCCGCGCGAGTGGATCGCGTCGAGCGCGCGCGAGATCTGCGCCGTGACGCGCAGCGCGCTGCGCGGCGGCATGCCTTCGTAGATGCGCGCGGCGAGCGTGCCCGAGGGCAGATACTCCATCGCGATGTAGGGGTGCTCGCCGGCGAAGCCCTGGTCGTAGATGCGCGCCACGTGCTCCATCTCGAGCTTGGCGATCAGCTTGTACTCGCGCACGAAGCGCTCGAGGAACACCTTGTCGTGGCGCACGCGTGAGTCAAGCACCTTCAGCGCGACGCGCAGCCCGTCGAAGTCGCGCTCGGCGAGGTAGACCTGCGCCTGGCCGCCTTCGCCGATGCGCTGCAGCGTCGTGAACCCGGGGACCAGCGGCTCGCTCATCGGCCGTATACTGCATCATGCTGAAGCTTTTTGGCGGCGGTGCCGATCACCCGATGCGCAATCCCAAGGAGGCGCGCCGCATCCTCGAGGCGCTGCCCGCGGAGGACCTGAAGGCGCTGGAGGAGCTCGCGCACTGGCTCGAGTCGGTGAGCGTCGCCGAGGGCTTCAAGACGCCTGAGCGCGCGGCGCTGGTCTGCGCCCTCGACGAGGCGGCGCAGCCGCGCCTGCGCAAGGTGGCGCGCGAGTACTGCGGCACGGCGCGGCCTTCGCGCTACCAGGAAAACCGCATGTGGACGCAGCTCCACGAGTACTGGAAGCAGGCGGGGCTCGCGTTCGGCCGCACGCTCGAAGGCGCGGCGCAGGCGCCCAAGGCGCTCGATGCGAAGAGCGTGGCGCTCGCCGCGACGCGCGCGCTGCGCGCCGCCGCGCAGCAGGTCAAGTGGCAGCACATGCGCTATGGGCCGGTCGATCCCGCGGCGTGGGGCATCCTCAACAAGGTTTACGCCTACTGTGAAGCGCGCGGGCTGGCTGATGCGAAGCTCGCGCTGTATCCGGCCGGCGGCGGCGAAACCTCGCCCAAGCAGGAATTCCTGAAGGCGCTGATGTTCAGCGCGAGCTCGCCCGACAGCCTGCTGGCCCCCGAAGTCGAGCTGGTCGAGCGCGTGATCGCCGAGCTCGCGCCGAGCTTTCTGCTGGCCAACGCGCCGGCGGCGGGCCTGCTTTACTGGATCGATCTCGGCCGCGCGATGGCGCCGCAGCGCATCGTAAGACCGCCCGAGGCCTCCGCCGGACTGCGCTGCTTCGGGCCGGGCAACGCGCTCGCCAGCCTGCAGGCCATCATCCAGCGCGCCGAAGGCACGCGCGAGCTGCCGCAGAGCCTCGGCCCGGCCGCCGATCCGGAAGCCGCGCTCGACGTGCTGCGCCACCTCGCGGTGCTGTGGTCGCCCGAGCCGCCCGAGCGCAAGCATGCGCGCCACATGGTCAAGTCGCGCCTCACCATCGCGCACGGCTTCGCCGGCGTGCTCGAGGCGGTGGGCGAGGCGGGCGCCTCGCTCGACTTCGATCAGAAAGCCGCGGAGAGCTGGGTGGTGGAGAACGTGAGCGCCGGCGGCTTCGGCGCCATCGTGCCGCAGGCCAAGGGCGACTGGCTGCGCGTCGGTGCGCTCCTCGCGATGCAGCCCGACGGCGGCAACAACTGGCTGGTCGGCGCCATCCGCCGCGTCAACCGCACTTCGGCGCAGGAAGCGCGCGTCGGCATCGAGTCGCTGTCGCGCGCGCCTAAAGTGGTGAAGTTCCGCGTGCGCGGGCTGGGCGAGGAGACCGGGCTGCTGCTGCCCTCCGCGGTGCTCGGCTCGGGCGAAGTGTCGATCGCGATGCGGGCCGGCGTCTATCCACCGGGCCAGAACCTCGAGGCGAGCTTCGATGGCCGCGAGCATGTCTACTTGCCGCAGGGCGGATCGGAACGCGCCGAGGACTACGAGCTCATTCGGTTCCGCGAGATGATCCGCGAGTCCTGAAGAGAAACACCTCGTTGCCCCGCTCGGGGCCTTTTACATAGATCGTCTGCTCGGCCGGCCAGTCGCCCATCCGGTGCCAATGCGACACGACGGGCGTGCCGGGCGGAAGCTCGCGCTCGAGCTTCGGCCGCAGCGCGAGGTTCATGTCGTAGGACAGAAATAGCGTGACCACCGTGGCGTCGCGCAGGCTGGTCTTGAGCAGATCCTCCTCGCGGAAGCGGATCTTGTGCGCCACCCCCGCGTCGGCGGCATTGGCGCGCGCCTCGGCGATGCGCCGCGGGTCGATGTCGACGCAGACGCCGCGCGCGCCGTAGCGCTTCGCCGCCTCGATGACGATGCGGCCGTCGCCGCAGCCCAGGTCGTAGACCACGTCCTTCCCGCTCACCGCCGCGAGCTCGAGCATCGCGCTCACCACCTGCGGCGGCGTGGGCTCGTAGCGCACGAGGTACTGCGCCTCCTCGACCTGGGCGCAGGCCGCGAGCAGCAGAACGATTAAATGACTTTTGAGAGGAATGCGGAGATATCCGCGATCTCCGGCGCGCACACCGAGTGCGGCATCGGGTAGTCGTGCCATTCGATCCCATGAAGATCGGCAGGCTTTGGTTCGCCTCGCTGCGCTCGGTGGCCAGAGTAGCGGCGAGCGGCAGGTAGCAGGAGAGCGCGATCACGCCGGCGAGGCGCTCGGGATAGCGCAGCGCGGTCTGCAGCACGATGGCGCCGCCCTGCGAGAAGCCGGCGAGCACGATCTTCGCCGCCGGCAGCCCTTGAGCGCGGATCAGCTCCTCGGTGATCTTCTGCGAGGCGCGCAGGCCGGCTTCGTCCTCCGGGCCGCCGCCGAGCTGCAGGATGTCGTACCAGGCGCGCATGCGCATGCCCTGGTTGATGGTCACCGGCCGGATCGGCGCGTGCGGGAAGACGAAGCGCACCGGCTTTTTCAACCTTAGCTCGGGCACGACCGGCTCGAAGTCGTGGCCGTCTCGATCTGGATCGCCTCGACGCTCACAGGATGCGGCTGAACCAGGCGAGCGACAGGCCAGCCGCCGCGATCACCAGCGCCGCGGCGGCGGCGGCGAAGAACGCGGTGATCTCGGTCTGCTCGCGCTGCAGCACGAACTTGGCGGTCAGGCTGTCGTAGATCTTCTTCAGCTCGGCGCCGCTCGTGGCGTGGAAGTACTCGGCGTTGGTGAGCTCGGCGATGGATTTCAGCGTCGCCTCGTCGAACATCATGTAGATCGAGTAGCCCTCGACCTGGACCGGCCCGCCCTGCGCGCTGCCGAAGCCCACCGTGTAGACGCGCACCCCGCGGTCGGCCGCCATGCGCGCGGCCTGCAGCGGGTCGGGCCCCATGGTGCGGCGGCCGTCGGTGAGCAGGATGATCGCGGCGTTCGGGTTGGAGCCCGGCGGCACCGGCTTCGCCTCGCGCGCCGGCGCCTTCTTGCCGAACGATTCGACGTCGATGCCGTCGTTCGGAAAGAGCGCGGCGAGGGAGACGATGATGCCGCTGCCGATCGCGGTATGGCGGTCGAGCTGCAGCCGGTCGATCGCGGCGATCAGGTCGTCGCGCTCGTGCGTCGGCTGCTGCACCACCACCGCGGTGCCGGCGAACGAGACGATTCCCAGGCGCACGTCGCCCGGCTGCTCCTTGATGAATTCGCGCGCCGCAGACTGCGCGGCGGCGAGCCGGTTCGGCAGCACGTCGCTCGCGCGCATGCTGAGCGACACGTCGATCGCCATGATGATGGTGCGCTGCTGCGAAGGCAGCGTGATCAGCGCCGTGGGACGCGCCGCGGCGAGCGCCGCGACCACGAGCGCGGCCATGTAGAGCGCGGGCGGCACATGCCGCTGCCAGCGGCTCGCCTGCGGCATCTCGAGTCCCGGGATGCGCGCCGGCCTGCGGCGCAGAACCATCGCCGCGGCCAATAGCGGGGCGGCGATGAGCAGCAGCAGCGCTTGCGGCCAGAGGAAGCTCATCGCTTGCGGATCGCCGACTTCGGCCGAAACGCCTTCACCACGCCCTCGTGCGTCTCGATGTAAGGCCCGCCGATGAGATCGATGCAATAGGGCACCGCGGCGAAGATGCCCGGCACCTCGGGCAGCCCCTGCAGCGTCTCGCGGATCGATTTGGGCTGGCCGGGCAGATTGATGATCAGCGCGCCTTTGCGGACGACCGCAACCTGGCGCGAGAGAATCGCGGTGGGCACGAACTTCAGGCTGATGGCGCGCATCTGCTCGCCGAAGCCCGGCATCAGCTTGTCGGCCACCGCCAGCGTCGCCTCCGGCGTTACATCGCGCCGCGCCGGGCCGGTGCCGCCGGTAGTGAGCACGAGATGGCAGCCGCGCTGGTCGACCAGCTCCTTAAGGGTGTTTTCAATCACCGGCTGCTCATCGGCGATCAGTCTCGTCTCGTCGCGCCACGCTGGCGAGGCGATCGCGGATTTGAGCCATTCCTTGAGCGACGGGATGCCTTCGTCCTTATAGACGCCGGCGGAGGCGCGGTCGCTGACCGAGACGAGGCCGATGACGAGTTCCTCGCTCATCGAACTTCGAACACTTCCAGTTCTACCGCCGCGGCGCGCCGCGCGCCGGTCGCGACACAGATGATGCCGTTCAGCCACTTGTAGCGCTCGGCGCCGGTCTCGAAGCGCGGCGTGGTGCGCATGTAATAGAGCGAAGGATCGACCGGCTGCCCGTCGGCCAGCTTGCGCATCACCTCGGCAGGCCCATGACGGTAGCCGAAGTTGCGCACGTAGATCAGCGCGCGGTCGGTGGTCTCGAGGGTGTAGCGCGCGTCGAGCTCGGCGACGCCGTCTGAGCGGATGAACTGCCAGTCGGCGCCGCCGGGCAGCACGCGGCCGGCGAGCTTCTCGCCGCGGAAGCTGCCGCCGGTGATCGGCACGATGCGCCGGCGGCCGAGCGGCGTCTCGCCGAGCTCCTGGGGCGGCGCGAGGGTGATCTCAGCCCGTAGTAACGGTTGGAGGTTCAAGCGCTTTCAATACCCGGAAAAGCTCGCGGAAAGCGCGCGGCGCGCGGCCCTCCTTCTGCTCGCGGCGCGCGTTGCGGATCAGCGTGCGCAGCCCCTGCAGGTCGGCGTCGGCGTGCTCCGAGATGTAGGCGGTGAGCGCCTCGTCATCGGCCAGCAGTTTTTCCCTTAGAGCTTCCAGGCGCCGGTGGCGCGCCGCCTCCTGCGCCGAATGCCCGGTGAGCGCGTCGAGCTGCGCGCGCAGCGGCACCGGATCGACGTCGCGCATCAGGCGGCCGATGTATTGCAGTTGCCGCCGCCGGCCCTCGTGGCTCTTGATGCGCTTCGCTTCCAGCACCGCCTCGCGCAGCGCGTCGGCGATCTGCATGGCGGCGAGCTGCGACTCGGGAAGCTCCACCAGCGCCACGCCGAGCGCCTGCAGCTCGTGCATCTCTTTCTTGCGTTGAGTTTTGCTAACCGGTGGCGCTGCGGAGTCTTGCACTTGGTTATCATAGCGCCCCCATGCCGAAGCGCCACGGGTTCACCTTCGATGCCGCCGAGCTCCACGACATGGCCGAGCAAGTGCTCGCGCACGCGAAGCGCGCCGGCGCGAGCGGCTGCGATTGCGAAGTCTCGGAGGCCTACGGTCTCACCGTCACGGTGAGGAAGGGCAAGCCCGATACCATCGAGCACAACCGCGACCGCTCGGTCGGCGTGACCCTCTATATGGGCGAGCGGCCGAAGGTGCGCCGCGGCCACGCCAGCACCTCGGATCTTTCCAAGGCGGCGCTCGAGCAGACGGTGGATGCCGCGCTCGCCATCGCGCGGCACACGGCGGAAGACGACTGCGCGGGGCTTCCCGAGCCCGAGCTCCTCGCCAAGGAGACGAAGGACCTGGATCTGTTCCATCCGTGGGCGCTCAGCACGGAGGAGGCGATCGCGCTCGCCAAGCGCTGCGAGGATGCCGCCTTCGCCACCGCGCCGGTGATCCGCAACTCAGAAGGCGCGACGGTGTCGACGCAGCAGTCGCAATTCGTGCTCGCCAACAGCCTCGGCTTCCGCGGCGGCTTCCCCGGCTCGCGGCATTACCTCTCCTGCGCGGTGATCGCCGAGGAGCGCGGCCTGATGCAGCGCGACGACTGGTACTCGGCCTCGCGCGTGCCGGGAAAGATCGCCGAGCCGCGCGCGCTCGGGCGCTACGCGGCGCAGCGCGCGGCGGCGCGCCTGCGCGCGCGCAAGATCGCCACCTGCCAGGCGCCGGTGCTGTTCGAGGCGCCGGCGGCGATCGGGCTGCTCGGGCATTTCGTCGCCGCGGTGAACGGCGGCAACCTCTACCGCAAGACCAGCTTTCTGGTCGACAGCCTGGGCAAGGAAATTTTTTCCCGCAACGTGCAGATCCAGGAGCGTCCGTTCGAGCGCCAGGGCTCGGCGAGCACGCCGTTCGACGACGAAGGCGTCGCCACGCGCGAGCGCAGCCTGGTGAAGGACGGCGTGCTCGAAGGCTATTTTCTCGGCAGCTACTCGGCGCGCAAGCTCGGCATGCAGACCACCGGCAACGCGGGTGGGCACCACAACCTGGTTCTTCGCGCCGACGGTCCGAACTTCGCCGGCATGCTGCGCAAGATGCGCCGCGGGCTGCTGGTCACCGAGCTCTTGGGCCAGGGGATAAACCTGGTGACCGGCGACTATTCGCGCGGCGCCGCGGGCTACTGGGTCGACGGCGGCGAGATCCAGTTTCCGGTGGAGGAGATCACCATCGCGGGCAACCTGCGCGACATGTTCAAGGGCATCGCCGCGGTGGGAGCCGACGTGCTCGTGCGCAGCGGCCGCGCCTGCGGTTCGATCCTCCTGGAGAACATGACGATCGCCGGGCAATAGCCCGCCGGGACCATGCGGCATAATGGTCCGATGCGACTACTTTTCGCCCTTGCCTTCGTTGCCGCCTCGGCCGCGGCGCAGCAGCCCGACGTCATCTACGTGCCCACGCCGCAGGACGTGGTCGACGAGATGCTCAAGCTCGGAAGAGTCGGCAAAGGCGACATCCTGTACGACCTCGGCTCGGGCGACGGCCGCATCCCGGTGACCGCGGCGAAGCGCTTCGGCATCCGCGCCTACGGCATCGACATCGACCCGCAGCGCATCCAGGAGGCGAACGAGAACGCGAAGAAGAACGGCGTCACCAGCCTGGTCCAGTTCCGGCAGGAAGACCTCTTCAAGTCCAAGTTCGCCGACGCCACCGTCGTGACGCTGTATCTCCTCCCCGACCTCAACGTGAAGCTAAGACCGCGGCTCCTCGCCGAGCTCAAGCCCGGCACGCGCATCGTGTCGCACCAGTTCGACATGGGAACGTGGAAGCCCGACCGGAAAGTCGAGCTGAACGGCAGAACTATCTACTTGTGGACGATCCCGCAGCGGAAGAGCCCGCCGCAGTAACACCCGAGGCGGCAGTCACCGCGCTCTCGTCGAGCGCCGCGAGGAACTCGCCGATCGAATGCCAGAACTCCTCGCGGTTCTCGAGCCCGGAATGCCCCGCCCCGGACACGAGCACCGTCTTGACGATGCCGCCCCAGCGGCGCGCGAGCGCGAGCCCGTTCTTTACCGGCGTCACTTCGTCCTTCTCCGCGAGCAGGAAGAGCGCCGGCGCCGACACCATCGGCGCCATCAGCGCCGGGTTGTAGCGGCTCTGCACCAGCCAGCCGAGCGGCACCCGGTAGTGCTCTTCTCCCAGGGCGGCCGCGCTGTCGAAGGGTGTGGCGAGGATCGCCGCGCGCACTTTGCGCGCCGCGGCAACGGCGATCGCGACGTAGGAGCCCAAACTGCGGCCGAGCACCACGATGTTGACGGCGTCGATGTCGGGGCGCGCCAGCGCCCAGTCGTAGACGCGCTTCGCGTCGCCGAGCACGGCGCGCTCGTTCGGCGAGCCCTCCGAGAGCCCGAAACCACGGTAGTTGATCATCAGCCAGCCCCAGTCGGCGCTGGCGTGCGCCAGGCTGACGAACTCGGAGACCTCCTGGCCGACGCCGCCGTAGACGATCACCAGCGCGTGGGGCTTGCCGGGCGTCCAGTGCTCGGGGCGCTTGAGCCAGCCGTGGAGCACGAAGCCCTCGGGCGTCGCGAGGCGCACTTCCTCGATGCGGCTCGCGCCCGCGAGCGCCTTCTTGTGGCTCTGGTCGATGGCGCGCGGCCGGAACACGAGCTGCGGCTCGAGCGGCTCGAGCAGCGGCGTGACGCAGCCGGCGCCGATCACGGCGGCGGCGGCGACCCCGATAGATACTAAAATGACTCTCGAGCGCATCCTCCACTGAGACTCCTCCCCCGAACGACTCGTTTCCTCGCTAGGCTGGGCGGGCTATATGGCCAAAGAACTTGTCATCGAAATCGCTTCCGACGTCATCTGTCCCTGGTGCTATATCGGCAAGCGGCGCCTCGAGAAGGCGCTCTCCTTGCTCGACGGTGAGGTAAAGCCCGACATTCGCTGGCTGCCGTTCCAGTTGAATCCCGAGATGCCGAGGGGCGGCATGGCGCGCGCCGAGTACCGCAAGGCCAAGTTCGGCTCGGTCGAGCGCGCGCGGAGCCTCGATGAGCGCGTTGCCGCCGAGGGACGCGGCGAAGGCATCGCGTTCGCCTTCGAGCGCATCGAGCGCACGCCGAACACGAGTGCGGCGCACCAATTGATCGACCTGGCCCAGTCGCAGGGCGCCGCCGGGCGAGTGGTCGATGCGCTGTTCCGCGCCTATTTCGAGGAAGGGCGGGACATCGGCGATGCCGGAGTGCTTAACAGCATCGCCCTAGGCAGCGGGGTGTCAGGGTGGCCCGGACAGGCGAACGCCAAGGGAGTCGCCGAGCTCGAGGAGAACATGAGGAGCCTCGGCATCTCCGCGGTGCCGACCTTCATCTTCGAGCGCAAGTCCGGCGTCTCCGGCGCGCATCCGCCGGAGGCGCTCGCTGCAGCGATCCGCGAAGCGCTGCCTAAGTAAAGTCGAGGCGCTTTTCCAGCGCCATGCCGTAGATCGCAATCGGCGGGCGCTTGCCGATCTCGAGCGGCGGCAGCTCCTCGCAGCCGAGCGTCTGCGCGCTCGCGCCGAGCGCCTTCATGAAGTCGAGCGACAGGATCACCTCGCCGGCGCGCGCGCGGTGCACCAGCCGCTCGGTGACGCTGACGCAGTCGCCGAAGGCGACGAACTGCTGGTGCGCGATCGGGCCGGCCATGCCGAACACGGCTTCGCCCAGGTGCACCGCGGCCGAGATCGCCGCCGGCAGGCCGAAGTCCTTCTTCCATTGCTCGCCGAGCGTGCCGAACTCGCGCTGCAGGTCCTGCGCGGCCTTCAGCGCGCGCTGGGCGTACTCCTTGCGATCGCCGGTGGCGAAGGCCGCGACCATCATGTCGTTCTGCACCGAAAGCACCTTGCCGGCGTTGGCGGTGATCGCCATGCCGCAGAGCGAGAAGAAGTCGTTCGCGAGCTCCAGCACCTTTTCGGGCGCCAGCACTTCCGAGAGCCGCGTGAAGTTGCGCAGCTCCGCGTTCAGGATCGCCGCCTCGCGCCGTTCAGCGTCGTTTGTCATCGCCTGCCTCCGCAATGCCGTTCAGGTAATGCTCCCACACATGCAGGTTGCGCTCGCAGGCGGCCACCGCCGCATCTTCCATGCGCAGCTCTCTCGCGAACTTCTCCACCGCGCGCCAGCCGGTGTTCGAATGCTCGATGTCGGCCTCGGTGTGCAGCTCGAAGAACTCGAGCTCGTCGTCCCTGAGATCGAACAGGCGCCCCCAGCGGGCGCGCTCGACGCCGAACCAGCCGCGCTTCCTGAACTCGCCCTTGCCGTAGCCCGGCACGTTGACGCGCTCGGCGCAGGTGTTGGCGACGATGCCTTCGAGCCAGTGGCGGTTCGCCATCAGCCCTTCCCACGCCGCCCAGCAGAGCTCCGTCGAAGCGAGCGGTCTTGCCTTCTCGATCTCGGCGCGCTTCAGGCCGATGCGCACGCCGAGCTCCTCGAGGATCTTCCAGTGCGGCCGGCCGCCGCCGTGCGCGTGGTCGGCGATCACCTCCTCGCTGCAGGCCTCGATGATGCGCATGCGCGTATCCCAGTCGGTGCAGTTGGCGGCGACCTTGAGCTTCAGCACCGAGTTCCTCTGGCGCGTATTGAGGCGGTGCTGCAGCGCGAACATGCGCGCGCGGCCCTTGCTGAGCGGCTCGCGGAACCAGCGGCAGCGCAGGGCGAAGTCGTTCACCACCCTGTCCATGCGGGCGATGACGCTCATGCGAGCTCCAGCGTGACGCGCTTGTTGCGTTTGCCCTCCGAGCGGATGCGCACCACCTTCAGCGTCCCGATCTCCGCGGTGTTCGCGACGTGCGTGCCACCGCAAGCCTGCAGATCGATGCCGGGGATCTCGAGCAAGCGCACGCGTCCCTCGCCGCGCGGCGGCGCGACCGACATCGTCTTCACGAGCTCCGGGCGTGCGTCGAGCTCGGCGTCGGTGATCCACATAGGGCGCGTTTGTACGCCCGTCTTGACCAGCTCGTTCAGCCGAGCCTCGATCGCATCCTTGACCAGGCGCTCCATCTCGATGTCGAAATCGAGATGCGCCTTGTCGTCGTTGATGCGGCCGCCGGTGACCGGCGCCTTGACCACGGCGCCGAGGAGATGCAGCGCGGTGTGCAGGCGCATCAACCGGTGGCGTCGCTCCCAGTCGAGCTGCGTCTCGACTTTGCTGCCGGTCGTCAGATTGGCCCCTGGCTCGAGCACATGGAGCACCTGATCCGCCACCGGTCCCTTGCGCGTGTCGAGCACGCGCCATTGCCCGATCTTGCCGGTGTCGCCCGCCTGCCCGCCGCCTAGCGGATAGAACACGGTGCGGTCGAGCTCGATGCTGTCGCCATGCACGGCGACGACGGTCGCCTCGCATGACTTGAGATAGGGATCTTGGCGAAACAGCAGCTCGGCCATTAATGCAGCAGCACGACCAGGGCGACGGTGAAGACCACCAGTGCCCCGGCGGCGAAGAACATGAGCGTGGTGTTCGAGGCGTCCGGGAGGTCGGGGTCGCGCGGGATCGGTTTGCCGTGCTCGTCGTGCTCCTTTTCCTTCGGCGGCGGCGCGAGGATCACGGTCTCGTCCTCTTCCGTCTTCGGCAGGACCACGGTGGCGTCTGTGTCGCCTTGCGCGCCGCCGACCTTCTGGTTGAAGTTGCGGAAGAAGTCGTCGGCGACTTTCTTGGCCGCGGCGTCGACCAGGCGCGAGCCGATCTGCGCGAGCTTGCCGCCGACGCTCGCCTTGACGTCGTAGCTGAGCTTCGTGCCGTCGCCCTCGGGCGCGAGGCGCACGTGCGCGCCGCCTTTGGCGAAACCGGCGGGGCCGCCCTGGCCCTCGAAGGAGAGCGAGTAGGAGTCGGGCGGCTTGATGTCGGAGAGCGTGAGCTTGCCCTTGAACTTGGCGCTCACCGGCCCGACGCGCGCGACCATCAGCACCTGGTACTGGTTGTCGCCGCTCTTCTCGATCGACTCGCAGCCGGGCACGCAGGCCTTGAGCATCTCGGGGTCGTTAAGCGCATCCCATACCGCCTTCTGCGGGGCGGGTACGAGCTGCTCGCCGCTCATCTCCATGCGCGCGTCTCCATTACGGGCCTGCTCAGTGGATTGCTCAGGGTCCTCGCCAGCTCGACGAGGCTCTTCAGATTATGCACGGGCAGGAAGAGGTCGACGTGCGGCAGCATAGCGCGCACGCCCGCCGGGCGCGCCTCGAATTTCTCGTAGCGCAGGAGCGGGTTCAGCCAGACGACATAGCGCGAGGACATGGCGAGACGCTCCATCTCCTCGCCCAGGCCCTCGCCCGCCTCGCGGTCCAGGCCGTCCGACACCAGCAGCACGCAGGCGTTCTGCGCCAGCGTGCGGCGCGCCCACTTGAAGTTGAACTCGCGCAAGCTGGCGCCGATGCGCGTGCCGCCCGACCAGTCCTTGATCGCCTC
>VBCP01000184.1:0-2847 GCA_005888925.1 Betaproteobacteria bacterium
CGCGGCGATTGCGGCGGGCAGGAACTTGAACGTCTGGTAGTCCACTTTCACGTTCTGGTACGGCTTCATGCCCTGGAACTGCAGGCCGAAGTTCGGCGTCTGCTCCTTGTGCGTGCTCGCGTCGAGCGGGATGGCGACGAAGAACGTCGTCATCGGCGCGGTGCGGATTTCTTGCGAGAGCGCGGGTGCTGCGATCAACGTCGCCGCGGCTGCGGCGGCGCTTACGGCTACATGCTTAATTCCCATGGTGCCCCTCCTTAATCAAGGCGAGGCCAGAGTAGCTGTCAAGGTGCTGCCTGCTCTATCGACGGGAGCCGCGCGGCTGTGGTCCGGTGAGACTGTCGCCGCTTTGCGCCGCTCCGGGGTCAGACGCAGAATTTCATTTCTTCACGTCGGGTTTTTTCTCGAGCAGCTCGGCGCGAGGCTTGAGCGTATCTTCGAGCTTGGACTTGGGAACGCGCAGCACATAGTCCGAGAGGAGCTTCTAGCGCCCCTCACGTTGTGATGTGCTCATGCGCGGCCGTGTGCCGAGAGAGCTAGAAACGGCGTATTCTCCTCGCCATGCACAACGAATTTACGGCGGTAATAGAGCGCGACGGCGAGTGGTTCATCGCCTACTGCCCCGAGGTTCCGGGCGCAAACGGCCAGGGCCATACGAAGGAAGAGGCCAAAGAAAGCCTCGCTGAAGCCATTGCGCTGATTCTGGAAGACCGTAGGGCCGACGGCCTTCGCGCGGTACCACCCGAGGCGCTTCGAGAGACAGTCGTTGTTGAGTGAAGCGTAGCAGCCTCCTGACGCATTTGCGCAGGAACGGGTGCTATCTCAAGCGCGAGGGCCGTGCCCATTCGCTCTGGACGAACCCGCAGACCGGTCAGGTTCAGGCAGTGCCTCGCCATATCGAGATCTCGAACAATCTCGCACGCAAGATCTGCCGCGGCCTTTCGGTGCCCGATCCAGGCAGCGAATGATTGCAACAATAATTACGTACTTGGTACAGAACTACTTTTCGTCGCTCTTTTTCACGAGCAGCTCGGATCGCGACCGGGATGGCGAGACCGTGGTGACCGCGTATCGAACCACCAAGCTGCGCAAGTACTGGAGAGAAGAATGAAAGTGAACTACGACGCGAGAACCGATACGCTCACGGTGATATTTCGCGACGTTCCGGTCGCGGAAAGCGATGAGGAGAAGCCGGGCGTGATCCTAGATTACGACACGGCCGGCAACATCGTCTCGATCGAGGTTCTCGATGCGTCGCAACGCGTGGAAGAACCGGGCAGCGTCACCATGCACACGGAGCGGTAAGCCGGTCCAAACGACTTCCAGTCGTTTGGGCGGCCTCCGTCGCCATCGATGTCTCGTTAATCGCTTGCGGCCTACGACGACGACTAGCAAGGGATAAAGGTCGAGCCCTTTATTTCTTGTCGGCTTTTTTCTCGAGCAGCTCGGCGCGCGGTTTGAGCGTGTCCTCGAGCTTCGACTTCGGAATCAGCAGTGTGTATTCGGAGAGCCGCTTCTCCCGCGGCAGGCGCTCGCGCAGCTTCTTGAGGCGCTCTTCATCCGAGCCCTTCGCCTCGGCCCGGCCGACCTTGATCTCGTAGGCGAGGCCATCGAGCGTGGTGGCGTTGATGAGCGCGGGCTTGTCGAGCCCCGTGTCTTTCACATCGTCGGCGGCGACGTCAGCCAGCTCGAGCAGCGAGAGCGAATAGCTGGCGGCGTTGGCGCGGCTGGTGTCGAGCTTCTCGCCGGGCTTGGCGCCGGCGAGCTTCCAGTCGGCGTTGTCGCCGGCGCGCTCGATGCGCCAGGCGTCGTCTTCCTTGGGCAGGCGCACTTCCAGCGTCTTCACCTTCTCCACCTGGAACGAGCTGCGGTCGATCCAGTCGGCGCTCTTGGCGCTCGCCTGCGCGAGCGGGTCGGAGATGGTGTAGACGGTGCCGGCCTCGGCGGGCAGGGCGACGAAGCGGCCGTCGGCGGGCGCCTTGTCGGGATTTTCCACTTCCCGCTTGAAATATTTCTTTCCAACGGTCAAACGGCCGAGCGCCTTGCCGTCGGCCGCGTTGAGCTCCACCTGGGTTCCGCTGGCATCGAGATTGAGCCGCGCGCGGTCCTTGTCGCCGATCGGCTCGCTCTGGCCCACCTTGAGGTCGATCAGCTTCAGCGCGAATTCGCGCACCTTGGCCACATCGGCGGGGAAGCCGCGGCGCTCGGCGATGACCCAGCCGTCGTCCTTGCGCTGGATGGTGAGGGTCGCCTTCGGCTCGACGATGCGGATGGCGGCGATATCGGCCGCCTTCAGCTCTTTCAACAGGGGTTTACCCAAAGCCGAGACGTTCTCCGGCCGGCGCGTGCGCTCCTGGTAGCTGTAGAGGAGCGCGCCGCCCCCGAGCACCGCCAGGAGCACCACCAGGACGACCGCGACGCGCGCGTTCATGCGGTGCGGCGGCGGCGGATGAGCGCGATGCCGATGCCGAAGAGCGCGACGAGGATCGGCATCAACGCGATGTTCACCACCTTGGTCCAGAACACCAGGCTCTCGGCGTCCTGGCGCAGGGTCTTGCGCACTTCCTTCAGCTCGGCCTTGGTCTCGGCGACCCGCTTCCTGAAGCGCTCGAGCTCGGCCTGCTGCTCGGCGCTGAGGATCTGGGCGCCTTTGCCGGCCGCGCCCTGGGCCTTCTGCAGCTCCTGGAGCTTGCTGTTGGTCTTCTGCAGCTCGTCTTCCAGCGCCTGGACTTTGCCGTAGTACTGCTGCGCCGCCTCGGCCTCGAGCTGGCGCACCACCGTGAGCGGCCGGAAGGCGGAGCTGCGGCTCCTGAGCGAGATCAGCTCGTTGCCGGCGGCGAACTGCTC
>VBCP01000184.1:3066-4846 GCA_005888925.1 Betaproteobacteria bacterium
CGCGTGGCCTCGTCGCCCGACTTGGTGGCGTTCATGTTGTCGACCAGCATCGAGTTCGGCGAGCTCCTCAGGAGCTCGGTCGCCTTCAGGCCCTCGACCGGCTTCATCTGGAACGCGCCGCCGAAAGCATAGAGCAGGGTCTCGATCGAGCCGGTGACGACGTCGTCGCGCGAGAAGGCGGTGCGGTTGAGCGAGAGCACGGTCGGCGTGAGGCGCGCGCCGCCGCCGGAGGCGAACACCGCGTCGGCGATCACCTTGCCGGGATCGAAGGCGATGCCCCAGGCCTTGAAGAGGGCCGGCAGGTCGGAGCTCGAGGGCTGCGGCGGCACGCCGGGCATCTGCGGCGACTGGTCGAAGTAGGCGTAGGGATCGACGAACGCGATCAGCTTGCCGCCGCGGAGCACGAACTGGTCGAGCGCGTACTCCTGCTCGGGCTGCAGGTCGCGCGGGTGGATCAGGAGCAGGACGCTCAGGTCCTTGTCGATCTCCTTCGCGTTCATCGGTACTTCTCTTACGTCGAACTCGCGCTTCAACTCGCCGGCGAGCACCCAGGGCTCGGAGCTCTGGCGCGTGAAGGGGTTGAACCGCTCGCCCAGCACCGGCAGGCCCGCCATCAGGCCGATCTTCGGCCGCTCGGCGCTGCCCACGCGCGCGATGGCGCGCACCAGGTCGTACTCGAGCAGGCGCTCGCGCTGCGGCGAGATCGCGGCGAGGGTCTGCTTGCGGTCGAGCTGGCTCACCGCGGCGCCGAGATAGAACTGCTCGCCGCTGACGAGCTGCTGCGACTCGATGCCGTCGAGCTGCGCGGCGTCCTCCTCCTCGGAGTCCGGGCGCGGGTTGTAGCGCTCGACGATCACCTCCACCCGCTGCGCGAAGCTGCGCAGCTGGACCGGGACGCTCTCGCCCTGCGAGATGTAGAGCTTCACCTTCACCGGCGACTGGAGCTCCCGCAGCACCTTCTTGGTCCCGTCGGAAAGCGTGTAGAGCTTGCCGTCGGTGAGGTCGACGCGCCCGGGCACGCGCGACAGCAGGTAATTGAAGGCGACCAGGATCAGCGCGAGCGCGACGAGGCCGATGGCCGAATACAAAAGGTGTTCGTACTTCAGGTGCTCGTATTTCTTCTGCATCAGCCCGACCTGTGCCCGCGGATGATCACGCCGGTCGCAAACAAGGCGAAGCCGATCACCGACAGGAAGAAGAACAGATCCCGGGTATCGATGACCCCGCGCTGGAAGCCGTCGTAGTGAGTCACGACGGAAAAGGCGGCGACGGTGTCCACCACCGCGGGGCTCGCCCAACGCACCATGAGATCCGTCACCGGGTTGAAGCCGGCGAGGATGAAGAACAGGCAGATCACCACCGACAGGATGAAGGCCACCACCTGGTTGCGCGTCATCGCCGAGGTCATGCAGGTGATGGCGAGATAGGCGCCGGCGAGGAACAGGCTGCCGAGATAGCCCGCGACGATGATGCCGTTGTCGGGCTCGCCGAGCACGTTGACCGTGATCACCGCGGGAAAGGTGAGCACCAGCGCCACCGCGAGGAAGATCCAGCTCGCCAGGAACTTGGCGACGATCGCCTGCCAGGTCGACACCGGCATCGTGAGGAGGAGCTCCATCGTGCCCGAGCGGCGCTCCTCGGCCCACACCCGCATGCCGACCGCGGGCACGAGCACCAGGTAGAGCCACTGATGCCAGCCGAAGAAGGCGGCGAGGCTCGCCTCACCGCGCTCGAAGAAGCTGCCCGCGGTGAAGGTGAAGAACCCCGTCAGCAGGAGAAA